>JAVBRX010000025.1:0-9375 GCA_031547465.1 Microvirga sp.
CAGCCGGGAAATCTGCGGTTAAATCGGTGCAGAAAGCCGCCGAAAACACGACTGCCAAACCAGCCCCCCAGCCTGCCCCCAAGCCTGCCCCCACGCCGCCCGCCAAACCGGTTGCCCTTCGCCCGTAAGGCGTTGCTTCGATACTTCCTGACGGTGCCACCATGACGCCAGCCATGCACCCAGAACCAATTCCGCTGACTATCCTCACCGGTTTTCTCGGCGCAGGCAAAACCACCCTGCTCAACCGCCTGCTCCAGGATCCGGCGCTGGCGGACACAGTGGTGATCGTCAACGAATTCGGTGAAATCGGTCTCGATCATCTTCTGGTCGAGACGGTGAGCGACGGCATGATCCTGCTTTCCGCCGGATGCCTGTGCTGCACCGTACGCGGCGATCTCATCGCCACGTTGGAGGATCTGTTGCGCAAGCGCGACAATGCCCGCATTCCGCCTTTCAGGCGGGTGGTGATCGAAACCACCGGCCTTGCCGACCCGGCTCCGATTTTGCACGCGGTGTTGTATCACCCGTATCTGTCGATGCGTTACGCGGTCGATGGCGTGGTGACGGTAATCGACGCCATCAACGGCTCTACAACCCTTGATGCACATCAGGAGGCGGTCAAGCAAGCCGCCGTTGCCGATGTGCTGCTGATCGCCAAGGCAGATATGGCTGGCGACATCGCGTCCTTGAAGGAGCGCCTGCGCAGTCTCAACCCCGGCGCGCCGATCCTCGACAATGCCGAGAGCAACCCTTCCGCCGAGGCACTCATCGGGCAGGGCCTGTTCTCCCTTGACGGCAAGCTCGCGGACGTGCGCGACTGGCTCAAGGCGGAGGCGGTCGAAGAGGCCGAGCATCGCAGCCATTCCCATCAACATCATGGGCATGGGCATCATCATGGCCACAGCCACCACCATCATGACGTCAATCGCCATGACGACCATATCCGCGCCTTCTGCCTGACCAGCAACAAGCCTGTTCGGCAGGCAGCGCTCGATATGTTTCTCGATCTGCTGCGCTCGGCTCAGGGGGCAAATCTACTGCGCATCAAGGGCCTTATCGCCACGGCGGAGCGTCCGGACGAACCCGTCGTTCTCCACGGCGTACAGCATGTGCTACACGTTCCCGCCGTCTTGCCACGTTGGCCTTCGGACGACAGGCGCAGCCGTCTGGTTTTCATCGTCAAGGATATAGACCGCACCTATATCGAAGGCTTATGGAACGCCTTTCTCGGCATTCCGAGCATCGACAGTCCCGACGCTGCCGCATTGTCCGATAATCCGCTGTCATTGCGGCGATAAACCGGAAGCAGCTACACTCCGCAGCAGGTTATCCTCACCTGGCGATCACGTCCTTTACCGTCTCGACGAACTTCTTCAGGCTGAACGGCTTCGGCAAGAAGTTAAATTCTTCGCCTTCAGGCAGGTTGCGGCGGAAAGCATCCTCGGCATACCCGGAGACGAACACCACTTTCAAATCGGGATAGCGCTTGCGCAGTTCACCAAGCAATGTCGGCCCGTCCATCTCCGGCATCACCACGTCAGACACGACAAGATCGACCGGCGCATTGCGCGCCTCAATGATCGCCAGTGCCTCGATACCGGAAGCTGCTTCCAGCACCGTGTAGCCGCGAGCAGTCAAAGCACGGGCATTGACGGCACGCACCGGTTCGTCATCTTCAACGAGCAGGATCGTCCCTTGTCCGGTATGATCTGCTACCGGCGGCTTCACCGGCACGGAGCCTGGCTCTGGCTGAGCCTTCGGCGCGGCGACGTACCGAGGGAGGTAAACCTGGAATACCGAACCTTCGCCGGGCGCGGATTGCACCTCGATGAAACCGCCCGACTGCTTGACGATACCGAACACCGTCGACAGGCCAAGACCAGTTCCCTTGCCGACATCTTTGGTGGTGAAGAACGGCTCGAAGATTTTCTCCAGCACCTCCGGCGCCATGCCGCTACCGGCATCCGCGACCTCAATCATCACATAATCGCCCTTCGGCATACCGCCGATCTTCAGGGGGCGCGCCTCGTCCACCGTAACGTTGGCGGTGCGGATTGTCAGCTTGCCGCCATCCGGCATCGCATCGCGGGCATTGACAGCCAGATTGACGATCACCGTCTCGAACTGGTTCACATCGGCGAGAACCGGCCACAGGTCACGCCCGTGCCGCAACTCTAACGTGACCTTTTCACCCAGAAGGCGACGCAGCAGGTTCGACAGTTCCGACAGGGTATCGCTCAAGGTGAGAACCTGCGGACGCAATGTCTGGCGACGGGAGAACGCCAGCAACTGCCGCACCAACCCAGCCGCGCGGTTGGCATTCTGGCGAATCTGCATGATGTCCTGGAATGACGGATCGGTCGGACGATGGTTCGCGAGCAGGAGATCGCAGTAACCGATGATCGCCTGCAACACGTTGTTGAAATCGTGCGCCACGCCGCCCGCAAGCTGGCCGACGGCATTCATCTTCTGCGCCTGTGCCAGTTGCTCCTCGATCTGCCGTAATTCGGTGGTCTCCAACGCATAAACGATGACGCTCTCGTTCACTCCCTCGGCATCGCCGATGGGGCTGACCCACAACCGCATCGAACGGCCCTGTTCACCCTCGGCCTTGAGTTCCAGCGGCGGCATGTCGCCCCGACCCGCGGCAGCGGCCGCAATGGCATCACTGAACCCGTCACGCTGGGCGTCGATCACGGTCTTGGTGATCGGGTATCCCTCGACCCGGTCTGCCCCGATCGGCAAAGTGCCGAACAGCCGCGAAAACGAGGCATTGGCGCGGATGAGACCACCGTTGCGATCCACCGTGGCGATGGCAATCGGAGTATTGTTAAACAGCCGCGCGAATCGCACTTCGGCGGCGCGCAGATCCTCGTCCTCCGCCCGTCCGGCGGAACGGTCTATAACCAAGGTCCGCGATGGCCCCGGCAATCCATCCTGCCCGAATGCCACATGATGGAAGAGCCGCACCGGCAGCGAAGTTCCGTTACGGCGGCGCAGATCGATATCGACGGTTTCCGTCCGCACGTCGCCCGGTTTGCCGCTGAACGAGGTCAGCATCGTCGCCACATCCGGCGACATGAAATGCGCCGGTTCGAACCCACCTGAACCGACACTCGCCAGATCGTAATCGAGCCAGGCCGCCAGCGTCGCATTCATGTAGACGATCTTGCCGTCCTGCGTCAGGGAAAGAAACCCGGCGGGCGCATGATCGAGATAATCGATGGCGTGCTGGAGTTCCTGGAAGATATTCTCCTGCCGCTCCCGATCATGGGTGATGTCGGCGATATCCCACAGCGTCGTCGATAACGGGCCGGATTTCGGCAGGGGTCGCACACGCACCTTGTACCAAGCGAAATCCCGCCGTCCGTCGAGGGCGGGGGCGAGACGAATCTCCTCGCCGGACCGCCGCCCTTCGCGGGCGGCCTGCGCCAGACGGTAGATCGCCTCCGATACGTCCGGCGGCCCGGTAAAAACACGCTCGACCGGCTTCAGATCGGCAGCAGGATCGCTCCCGGTCAGGGCCGCATAGCCTTCGTTGGCATAGACGATCCGGCCATCAGCCTCGACGGCGAGCAGCCCTTCGCTGGCGCTGTCGGCCATGGTCCTGGTGAGATCGTTACGCTGGGCGCGTCCGGAAAGTTGCAGCACACCGACAGCGAAAGCAAATGCACAGAACACGCCGATGGCAGCGAAGACGGCCAGAAGCCAGAAAATGAACACCTGCGCCTGAGCACCATTCAGATAGCGCAGCAGCACGATGGCGGCCATAATGACGACCGTCAACAGAAGAACGATCCCGATATGCCCCTGCCGCTCGGAACGGTCTATCGGCACAGGATTCTGGTTGCTGCTCTCGTCCGTCATCCCGCCTTGATCCCTAGAGCATTTTGCGCTGAAGTGAACTCCGGTTCAGCGGAACAAAATGCGGAAAACGAAGAAAACCAGAGCAGGATGTGTTTCAGTGTAAACGTATCCTGCCTTGGAAAACCGTTTACGGTTAAGACGGACGCTACCTGCCCCGCAAGGCTCGGCAAAGCGTCGACCTCATAGTTTTTCGGTCTTCCACTGTTTTTCGCGCATACATTACCGGACATCGGCTCGGAGTATCCCAAGACTTTGGCGGTAAGAAATGCAACCTCCGGGGAAGTTGGTTCAAGCGACAACCGAACACATTCCCCATTCACGCTACATACCCCCACGGCACCTGCTTCCTGCATACTTTTAAGCGTTATTTCATATTTTCCGTTTACCCTCATTGAAAGAAAATCGTAACGCCACGCCGTTTACGCGCTCATTATTCGCCTAAGGAGCCGTCCGGTGCTACAATATAGTGGGTGAATGCTGGATAGTGGGTGAATGCTGGTTCTGTCATTTCAAGCTGCAGGGTAGTGCTTTGTTTAATCGGGACAATTATCAGTTTTTGAAAGATAACCCTTGGGCTGAATGGGTGATCTACGCCTGTCTGCTCCTAGCGGTCGGTGCCTTGATCCTGTTCCTGATCAGCAAACTCTTTTCAGGCAAGAAGCACGCGATCCAGACGGAACGCAGTCGGAACAGGGCAATGCGCCTTGGCGTCGTCGACGTGTTCGATCTTGACGGGCAACGGCAGCTCATGCTGCTACGCCGCGACAATGTCGAGCATCTGCTGCTGATCGGCGGCCCGAACGATACCGTCATCGAAACCAATATCGTGCGTGCGCCCAGTTCGCGGTCTCCACAGCAGAACCCTGAACTGATTCATGAGGGGGCATCCGGGGATATCCATCCGGCGCGCCCCGGCGTGGAAGGGCATATGCGGACTGCCGTCGATTTTCCCGGATCTCCGCTTCCTTCCCATCTCGGAACGGGAACTGCTCTTGCAGACACTCTGCCGCCACGCGAGCATCCTGAATTTCCAGGCTCCCAGTTACCAGGCTCCCACTTTCCACCTCCCCAGGCTATGCCGCATTTGAGTGAACCCGGGCAGAACCCGGATCTTGCCATTCCGCCAATGCCTGTTTCCGTGCCTGTTTCCCCCCAGCGCCCCCAGATCAGGCCTCAGCCGGAAACCAGATCAGAAACCAGACCCACGGCAGGCAAGCCGCAGGCACCAGGGGAACTCAAGCCAGCGGAAGGCAAACAGCCTGAAACCCAGCCTGTCGAATCTAGATCCTCTCTTCCTGCCTCCCCTTTTCCTGCTTCCCCGGCATCGCCCCCCATCCACGAGACATCCGTCGGCATACCGTTTGACCTGCCGAAATCCACCAAAACCGATCCATTGAAGATCGACTTGCCAAAAAGTACACCACTCGATTTGCCGACTGATTTCCGCATCCATACCCAGGCATTTGAAACGAAGCTCTCCCCTGCCGGGGAAGCAGAGACTCCGGTAAAGCTCGCTCCGGCAAGCCGAAGACCAGCTTCACCCGTTGTACCAGCTTCACCCGTTGTACCGGCTACGCCCGTTATCCAGCAGAATCCGGCACACTTGCCCTCTCCGCTCCCCCCAAAAACGGAACCCGAGCCGGAGGACGATGCGCTGTTGACAGACATGGCCCAGCAACTCGAGCAAATTCTGAAGGACGAAGCCAGACAGGCTCAATCGAAAGCGCGCCCGGTTGTTCGCCCGGCTGCCCCGGTATTGGGCGCTCCGCCGCCGCTTCCGCCCAAACCTGCGGCCCAATCGGCAACCGTTGCGGATCATCCGAAACCTCTCAAGCTTCCTGTTGAAGTGGAAACTCCGGAAGAAACGGATGTGTCCCTGCAAACAATAGCCCCGCCCCCTTCTGCTCCCGATGAAAGCGAACCCGACCCAAGTCCGGCCATCGTGACGGAAACGCAGGAAGTGCCGAATCTACCTGACGAATCAGACATTCCGGAGGAGAGAACGCCGTCTCAGAACAAGCCAGCACCCGCAAAGGCTGCGCCTCAAGGAGTGAAGGATCCCTTCTCGGTTGAGGACATCGAGGCTGAATTCGCCCGGCTTCTCGGGCGGCAGAGTGATGCGGACAAATAACCCAAACAAAGAAAACGATCCGGCAAATTCACCAAACACGCTTCGTCGTGTTCAGACACTCCGCAAGCGAATGATAGCGAAGAGCTGTTTCAATCATCGCGAAACACGCGCTCGTTTTTCTCGTGCCGTTCCTGCGCCTCGATTGACAACGTCGCAATCGGCCTCGCCTCCAAGCGCATCAGCGAGATCGGTTCACCAGTCTCTTCACAATAGCCGTAAGTGCCATCATCGATTCGCGAAATCGCCGCCTCGATCTTGGCGATCAGCTTGCGCTGGCGGTCGCGGGCGCGCAATTCGATGGCCCGATCGGTTTCCGACGAAGCGCGATCAGCAAGATCGGGGTGATTTTCGCTCTCGTTTTGCAGATTCTCCAGCGTTTCCTGGGCTTCCTGCAAAATATCGTTTTTCCAGTTGAGCAATTTACGCCGAAAATATTCGCGCTGGCGCTCATTCATAAATGGTTCGCTATCGCTGGGCCGATAGGTTGCGTCGATAGTGTTCATGGTCATGATGTGCGCCGAAAACCCCACTTACGTTCCGTCCGGTCCTGACTCCCGGGCGGCAAAATACTATAGAGTCGCCGACAGCCCTATATATCGCCGCACTGCGCAGGACAACGGTCAAAGCCATTACAGCGGGGACAGGCAATCATTTTTTCGCTAACCGATTGGTTTACTTTACATATCGGCAACGCGTCCTAACCTACTGATTGTCCTTGTCTGAAAATGGATATATGTCTTTTATGCGAATCCCGATCCCCAGATCATATCGCCACGCATCTGAGTCTCATTTGGAAGCGCCTGCCAGCCAGGCTGATGATCGATACCTGCTGACAGACATCGGAAAGCACACCGAGGTCCATCAAAAGGAACCTATCCTTTGAAAAACTCCCGAATGATCTTGACCTCGTCGCGCTTTCACCGTTCAACTCTTTTCCGTGTCTTTTCTCGATGATGTCACATTCCGCACGACCTTGGCAGCCCGGACCCTTTGGGATGCCTCGGCTCGACTCGTCTATCCATCGCTACGCCTCGGCGTCACCGGGCTATCGCGCTCCGGCAAAACGGTATTCACCACTGCTTTGATCCACCAGCTCGTCAACGGCGGTGATCTTCCAGCTTTTCATGCCGCCACCGATGGCCGCATCCGTCGCGCCCGTCTTGCGCCGCAACCCGACATCGCCGTACCGCGTTTTCCGTATGAGGAGCATCTGGCAGCGATTATCGAGCGTCGGGCATGGCCATCATCGACCGAACGCATCAACGAATTGCGCCTCGATATCGAATACGAACGCCTGTCCGGCTGGACATCCGGCCCTGGAACGCTTTCCATCGACATCGTTGACTATCCGGGCGAATGGCTGCTCGACCTCGCCCTGATCGATACCGATTACCGAGAATGGTCGCGGCAACTGATCGAAGCTTCGAACCATCCGAGCCGTGAACCCCTTGCCATCCGCTGGCGGCAAGATCTGCTCACCCAGGATCCTGACGGCGAGGCCGACGAATCCCAAGCCGTCCAGGCCAGTGCCATCTTCAAGGAGTACCTCGTCGCCCTGCGCAACGGGCCGGAAGCCGTCGCCGCGACGCCACCGGGGCGGTTCCTGATGCCCGGCGATCTCGCAGGCTCCCCGGCCCTGACCTTCGCCCCCCTCGATATTCCGCCCGACAATCCCATCGTTTCTGGCACCTTCGCGCATCTGATGGCGCAGCGGTTCGACGCTTACAAGACGCACGTCGTCAAGCCGTTTTTCCTTAACCACTTCCAGCGCATCGACCGTCAGATCGTCCTGATCGACATTCTCGCCGCCCTTGATGCCGGACCAGCGGCGCTGGCAGAACTCGAACACGCCATCGACCGGGTGCTGCTGGCGTTCCGCATCGGTCGCCGCACACTGGTATCGCGCCTGTTCTCGCCACGCGCCGACAAGGTGCTGTTCGCCGCCACCAAGGCGGACCATATCCACCATACGGAACACAAGAAGCTGGAGGCGATCCTGCGGCTTCTGGTGTCCCGTGCCATCCTGCGCAACGAGGCGGCGGGGGCGCATGTCGGTTCCCTGGCACTGGCATCGTTGCGGGCTACGCAGGAAAAAACCGTTCAGGACGGGCGCGAAACGCTGAAAGCCGTCGCCGGAACGCCCGAAGCGGGCGAAATGATCGGCGGCGCGCAATTCGACGGGCTGACGGAAGCTGCGATATTTCCTGGCGAACTGCCCGACGATCCGGAAGCTGTGTTCAAAAACGCCGCCCTCGAAGGACAGCTGCGCTTCCCACGTTTCCGCCCGCCGCTCCTGCAACCGGACACTGCCAGGCGGCCAGCCGTAATGCCCTATATCCGCTTCGACCGGGCGCTGGAGTTTCTCCTCGGAGATCGCCTGACATGACCCGCTCACCCCGCGCCTTCCGTCTCGACGATACCCCACCACAGACAGGGATTTCTCCCGCCATTGCCGATGACGGGTTGCATCAGGCCATTGCTATCGCCGATGATCCGCCTGAAATCGACGCAGACGAAGAGATTAGCGCACCGCCACGCATCCGCCGCTCACGCTGGGCAACGCTGTTTTTCTCCGCCCTCGGCGGGCTTCTCAGTCTGGCGCTCGGCCTGTGGGTCGAACGACTGATCAGCGATCTTTTCGCCGCCTCTCCCATCATCGGCTGGATCGCCCTCGGCCTCGCCACCATCGGCCTCATCGCGCTGCTGGCGTTGATCGGGCGGGAAATCCTCGGCACCCTGCGCGAACGGAAGATCGAGCGCTTGCGCCTTACTGCCGCCGACGCCATTGCCGTCAAGGATCATCAGGCCGCCAGAACCATCACCGCCGGAATCGCCGATCTTTACGACCGGGACAACCCAGCCGCCGCCAAACGGCTGCGCGCGCTCGACGACAGCATTATCGACGCCGACGACCGGCTGGCCATCGCCGAAAAGGAATGCCTCGCGCCGTTGGACGAACGCGCCAGACGCCTTGTTGCCAATGCGGCGAAGCGTGTGTCCGTCGTCACCGCCATCAGCCCGAGGGCGATCATCGATATCGTTTTTGTACTCGTCACCATCTCCCGCCTGTTGCGCCAACTGGCGCAACTCTATGGGGGACGACCTGGCCTGTTCGGCTTCCTGCGCCTGTTCCGGCTGGCCTTCGCCCACCTTGCCGTCACCGGCGGCGTGGCGATGGGTGACAGCCTGGTACATGATTTTCTCGGTGCCGGGTTGGCGGCGCGCCTGTCGACGAAGCTCGGCGAAGGCGTGCTCAACGGCGCAATGACGGCACGGTTCGGCCTAGCCGCCATAGCTGTCTGCCGCCCCCTGCCGTTTATCCGCCTGACACCGCCGAAAATCCGTGAAGTGGCAGGCGAATTACTGGCGAAAAAGAC
>JAVBRX010000119.1:0-8869 GCA_031547465.1 Microvirga sp.
CGCACCGGCAGCAGCACCGCGAAGGCTTGCCAGATGTCGTCGTAGAGGCCGCCGCGACGGATCTCCTGCAGGTAAATGGAATCAGCCTTGCGCAGGATATCGAGCTTCTCCTTCGTCACCTCACCGGGGCAGCGCACGGCGAGGCCGGGGCCGGGGAACGGGTGCCGTCCGACGAACACGTATGGCAGGCCGAGTTCGCGGCCCAAGGCCCGCACCTCGTCTTTGAAGAGTTCGCGCAACGGCTCGACGAGCTTCATATTCATGCGCTCGGGCAACCCACCGACATTGTGGTGGCTCTTGATCGTCACCGACGGGCCGCCGGTAAAGGAAACGCTTTCAATCACATCCGGATAGAGTGTGCCCTGGGCGAGGAAATCCGCGCCGCCGAGCTTCTTCGCCTCGGCCTCGAACACGTCGATGAAGAGGCGACCGATGGTCTTGCGCTTCTGCTCAGGGTCGGTGACGCCCTTAAGTTCCTTAAGGAACAGTTCCTCGGCCTGCACATGCACCAGCGGAATGTTGTAGCTCTCACGGAACAGGGTCATCACCTGCACGGCTTCGCCGGCGCGCATCAGGCCGTGATCGACGAACACACAGGTCAGTTGCTCGCCGATGGCCTCATGGATCAGCACCGCTGCCACGGCGGAATCGACGCCGCCCGACAGGCCGCAGATCACCCTGCCCTTGCCGACCTGGGCGCGGATGCGCTCAATGGCTTCCGTACGGAATGCCTTCATCGTCCAGTCACCGGAACAGCCGACGATGCCGCGCACGAAATTGCGTAACAATAATGCGCCATGCGGCGTGTGCATCACTTCCGGATGGAACTGCACCCCGTAATAATGTCGGGTTTCATCGGCAATCGCCGCGTAAGGCGCGTTTTCCGAGATGCCGATGACTTTGAAGCCTTCCGGCAGGCGCGTCACCCGGTCGCCATGGCTCATCCATACGGGATAACGCTCATTAAACCGCCAGACACCTTCGAACAGGCCGCTCTCTGCCACGACCTCGACCTCGGCCCGCCCAAACTCGGAATGATGGCCACCCTCGACCGTGCCACCGAGTTGCTTCACGAGGGATTGCTGACCGTAGCAAATGCCGAGCAGCGGAACGCCTGACTTCAGAATCGTCTCCGGAATGATCGGCGCATTCGCATCGGAAACCGAACACGGGCTACCGGAGAGAATGACACCTTTCGGCTGCATCGCCGCGAACGCCTTTTCCGCCTGCTGAAACGGTACGATCTCGGAATAGACGCCCTCCTCGCGTACCCGTCGGGCGATCAGTTGCGTCACTTGCGAGCCGAAGTCGACGATGAGGATCTTGTCGTGCGTCTGGGTCATGGCGGCCCTGTATCTCTTGGCCTGCACCATACCGATAGCATGGCGGGCGGGTTGAATTGGCATTTCTTACAGGTGCGATAACCGGCACCCGGGCGCAAGCGGCTTCGTCTCCCTCAAAAGGCGAACACGCCTTGAAAGTTGAATCGGCGGCTGGAGCACGATGCGTTTACACCGAAACGTATCGGCTCTGGTTTCCTTTGTTTTTCCGCATTTTGTTCCGCTGACCGGAATCCGCTTCAGCGCAAAATGCTCTAGAGCAATGTGTGTTTAAGTGGATACCGGTTAAACGCGAAGAACATTGCTAAATCAAAGTACTTAGAGCATTTTGCGATTCCGTGTGAACGCAAAACGCTCTAGCGTAAGATTATCCCACCTTGCGCAGAATCGATAAGAAAAATCCATCGGTTCCTGTGCGTAACGGTGTCAATTGCACACCGTGCCGGGTAAAGCGCACGGCATCAAGCAATACCGAAAAACCGCCCGCCGTCAGGTTGGCGCGGGCATCGGCAACGGAGAAACCTGGCGTTCTACCAAGAAATGCCGCAACAGCGCCGTCGTTTTCCTCCGGCAGCACCGAACAGGTGATGTAAGCGATCCGCCCGCCCGGTTTTACGAGTTCCGTCGCCCGGTCGAGGACCGTCGCCTGGTCCTTGAGGCGCGCAGCCACGCTCCCCGGACGCAAGCGCCATTTGGCGTCCGGATTGCGCCGCCAAGTGCCGGAGCCGGTGCATGGTGCATCGACGAGGACTATATCTGCGCTTTGCTTGAGGTCGTCCAGCGGATATTCGCGCCCGCGAGGTGTGCGCACCTGCGTATTGGTTATTCCGGCGCGACGCAGCCGCTCATGAATCGGGGCAAGGCGGCGGATATCAGAATCCGTTGCGTAAAGTATGCCGCTGTTCTGCATCGTCGCCGCCAAGGCAAGCGTCTTGCCGCCACCGCCGGCGCAGAGATCGACGATTGTTTCTCCCGGACGCGCGCCGCTGAGGAAAGCCACAAGTTGCGACCCCTCGTCCTGGATTTCGACCCAGCCGTCGAGAAAAGCCGGTTCAGCCTGAATCGCCGGTCCGCGCCCGTCATCGCCGAAGCGGATGCGCAGACCGACCGGGGAAAACGGCGTCGGCACGGGAGTGAGATACGCCAGTTCATCAAGCACCTTGTCGCGCGTTGTGGTGAGCGTGTTGACTCGCAGATCGAGCGGCGCGCGATCTGCCATCGCCCGCAACTCGGCAACGAAATCGCCCCCGAACACATCCATCAGCACCGGAGCAATCCAATCCGGGCAATCCGCCGCTATCGCGAGCGGTGCATCGAGCGGAAAGCCATTGCCGATCCGCTCCCGCTCTGCAGTGGATAACAGCTTCGGCGAAAAACGTTCGCCGTTAAACAAGGCTTCGATGGCCGCAGGGTCGAGATTACGCTGGAGCCGCAGCATGCCGAGCATGACGGCGCGCGGCGTTTCCTCGCCGAGAAGAAACGCGGCAGAGTACTTTCGCCGCAGACAATCGTAGACAAGCGAGGCAATCGCCGCCCGGTCGCCAGACCCGGCAAAACGATGCGCCAGCCCCCAATCTTTCAACGCATCCGTCGCCGGGCGGCGACGGGCGGCGATGTCGGCAAGAACTTCGATGGCAGCGGAAATACGAGCGGAAGGAACCATGCCGCGCCATGCCACGGCTTCATGGCGATGGCAAGCTATATGAAGCGAAGCGCCATCGCCTGAACCTATCCGCTCCGATACTCCCACGGCTCCGATCGGTAGAGGTTGCGCGTCGCCACAGCCATCGCCACGTCCCAGCTTTGCAATGACAGGACCCGCAGGATCGACAGCCCAAGCAGGAATGTGCGGCGATAAAAACCGAGATGGGGGCAGCGCTGGTTAAGGCTGCGGCGCAGGGCGGTGAAGCTACGGAAAACGCGGGGGATGAAGCTCAGCATCAGCGCGAAAGCCAACCCGGCTTTCCAGGCGTTCTGCCGCATGGCTGGCTTCAAGAACCAGGCAAAGGCAAGGCCAAGACTGCGCGGCGTCGCGATGAGCGATAGGACGATTCCGAGCGCCAGCAAGGCCACGAGCCGGACACCGTGCAGCGACGCTTCGATGACCGCCTGTGCAAGGGATGTATTCCACCAGCCGAACAGAAACCGGGTGCCGACCCAGAACAACAGGAACAGAGCATATCCTCTCAGAAGATTGCGATGGATCTTCCTGCCCGCCCCGGCTCCCCAAGCGGCGATGACGGCAAGGAGCGCGATCAAGATGGCCGCCTCGCCCGGCACGAGCCAGACGGAGAGGCCAGCAAGGCTTGCGACCGCAATCAGCACTCGCGGATCGAGGTGTTTGAGCCACATTCCGAACCGGCTCTGTTCTTTCCTGTCAACCGAACCGGCCAACTCCGCCTCACTTCCCGTCCGCATCAGGGCATGATGCGTTTATACGGAACCACATCATGCCCTGGATTCTTTATGTCGCAATGCTTCGTACGTTTAACCGGATTCCACTTAAACGCGCATTGCTCTAGCAACAACCCGACTGCGATAATCGCATACGTCCTCCTGGCAGGCAGGACAACCGGCTTTCCGCCGATTTGACACATCCTTTACCCTTCACTATTCAGCGCAACCGTCAGGCATCCGGTCATCGCGGCCCGGAGATCTGACGGGAATACTTCTGACGGGAATACTTGGGAGACATGGCTTTCATGGAACAGCCCCACCTCGTGGCGACGATCCAC
Organism: Microvirga sp.; assembly: GCA_031547465.1. GTDB lineage: Bacteria > Pseudomonadota > Alphaproteobacteria > Rhizobiales > Beijerinckiaceae > Hohaiivirga. Next base: position 4,076 of record JAVBRX010000119.1, read on the forward strand.
CGGATCGTCTGGATCGCCCTCATCGCGGCGCTCCTCGCCGTCAGCGCACAGTTTCCCATTCCCATCGGCCCGGTGCCGATTTCGCTGCAAACCCTGTTCGTTTTATTGAGCGGTCTGTTACTCGGCCCGCGCAACGGCGTCATCGCCATCCTGCTCTATATCGGGGCCGGGGCTATCGGATTGCCGGTTTTCGCCGGTGGACAGGCCGGGTTGGGAACGCTGCTCTGGGGGCCGACGAGCGGTTATCTCTGGGGTTGGTGCCTTGCCGCCTTCGTCACCGGACTGAGCGTCTATAACGGGCGAACGCCATTATTCGCCACATGCGTCATTATCTGCGTGCTTGCGGACTGCCTGTTCATGCTATCCGGCTGGTTGCGTCTTGCCTCGGTGCAGAATATCACCTTGCTACAGGCGTTCTCCGTTGGTGTGGCGCCGTTCCTGATCGGAGAAGCCATCAAATGCGTGGCGGCGGCGAGCATCTATCGTTACCTGAAGGCGCATCGTCTCCTGCCGCGATGATCGTTCAGGCTTCCGCCCTCACTTATCGCCATGACGGCGCGGATCGCGATACTCTGCACGGCATCGACCTTGCCCTGCCCCGTGGTAGCCTGATCTGTCTTGCCGGAATCAACGGCAGTGGAAAATCGACGCTGCTGACGTTGCTTGCCGGGCTATTCCCGGCAGCCAGCGGCTCGCTGATCGTCGCCGGGCATGAACTGCCGGGCGAGAGCAAAACGTTTCGGGGTTGCGCCGTACTGGTGCCGCAGGATCCGGATCTGTTCATTCTCGGCTCGTCCGTCGAGGAAGACCTCCTGCTTTCCATTCCGCCTGACGATCATGAGGCACGAAACAGGGCGCTGACGCTCGCCAGCGATTTCGGCCTTGGCGACCGCCTGCACGACCCAGTGCATACGCTCTCCTACGGGCAGAAACGCAAACTCTGCCTCGCCTCGGCCCTTGCAGGCACTTCGGAACACCAGTTGGAACTCCTGCTGCTCGATGAACCCTTTGCCGGTCTCGATCACCCCGCCGCCCTGGCAATGCGGGAATTGCTAGCCCACAACAGGCGAGACGGCCTGTCGCAGATCGTCGTCACGCACGACCTTGACCTGATTGCCGACCTTGCCGATACGTTCCTGCTGATGCAGAACGGGCGCATTGCTACCAACGGCCCGGCAGAAACGGTATTTCCGCATCTCCTCGCCGCAGGTGTCCGTCCGCCCTGCTGGTGGTTCGGCAGCAGGAAGGTACCGCCCTGGCTTGACCGCTGAGCCGGTCTTTCCCGAAATCCTTATAGCTATATGATCATATTGCATCGCAATATTTTTATGTTGCATTGCAAAATAACATGATACCATTCTGGCCGTGGATCATCCGAAAACAAGGCGGGAATGAATACCCGCTTCTTGCACAACAGCAACTCAAGAGGTTTCCATGCTGAATGGAAAGGTATGCATCGTCACCGGCGCCGCACAGGGTATCGGTCGCAGCATCGTCAAGCTTTTCGTGAAAAACAGGGCACAGATGGTTTTCGCCTGCGACAGGAATCTGGAAGGCGTAAGAACCCTTGAACAGCAATACGATACCGTCAAGGCCATCGGTATCGACGTTGCCGACAGAAAAGCCATTCAGGATTTTATCGCCAGCACGGCCCACGATCAGGGCCGGATCGACGTGCTCGTCAACAACGCCGGGGTCACGCGGGATGCGCTGATCGACCGCATGACAGAGGAGGACTGGGATCTGGTCATCGCCGTCAACCTGAAGGGCGTATTCAACTTCACCCAAGCCGTTGCGCCGGTGATGATCGGCAACGGCTCCGGCTCCATCGTCACGATCTCGTCGATCGTCGGCACGGACGGCAATATCGGCCAGACCAATTATGCTGCCTCGAAAGGCGGCGTCATCAGCATGACCAAGAGCTGGGCCAAGGAGTTTTCCCGCAAAGGCACCCAAGTCCGCGCCAATTGCGTCGCTCCCGGATTCGTCGAGACGCCGATGACCGCCAATCTGCCGGAAAAAGTGTTGGAGAGCATGAAAGGCAAGACGCCGCTCGGGCGCATGGGCAAGCCGGAGGAAATCGCCGAAGGCGTGATGTTCCTGGCAAGTGACCGAGCCTCCTTCATCACCGGGCAGGTGTTGAAGATAGACGGCGGCCTCGTGATATAAAGGTTTTCGGGTCATCCAGGCATCGCCCTTACCTGATACGGAAACGGCAGGCGGAAAAACCGCCTGCCGTTTTGCATTTCTCCGGGCGGCATACGCCCGACAATTTACCCGCGCTAGATCACGATGATTTTTATCAGAAACTGGATTCCCGCTAGATTCTCGTTCGAAGTGCGACACGGGTTATACCCGGTGTCGCTATGGGAACGAGAATCTGACAACTACCTCAGAAACTCAGGTTATGGTTCCGTATAAAATCATCACGCTCTAGGAGGCTTCCGAGAATTCGGATATGTGTTCCAGCCGACAACTATGGTCGATCCAGAGGGGTTAAATCCGCTAAGAGACAATCTTCCCGCGAATCCTTTTGGCCAAAATACTCCTTGGCAAGCTCATCATGTCATTCCGAAGGAAATCTGGGCTCAGCATGGCGCATTTTTTAATAATATTGGATTGACCGGGAATGTGGGTAGTAAATTTTCAGATCTCAACGCGGCTCAAAATGGCATAGCTTTACCGTCAACACTCAATTGCGGGCTAGGAGGAGGGAGTTTGCCAATTCATAACAGTTCTCATAGTGGTTATTCTGCTGATGTTAATAAGTGGGTTAACAAAATAGAGAAAAAATGGAATGCAAACAAAATGGACCCTAAAAAGAAGGCTTGCGCCGATTTCATTGCTCGACAGCATGTAAGAGCTTTGCAAGGATTTATGAAAACTAAATTGTCTATTGGGCAATATGGTTCTTGTAATAATGGTCAAAGACTTTTCTAAGATTATGAGGCTGAGATGAACTACTGGTTTATGGGCTATGATCAGGGTGGTAAGGCTCTGGATGGGAGTAGGCTGCCAATATGGATTGAGGGATATGTCTTTCCTGAGTTTACTAAAGCTTATAATAATTGGGAATTAAATCCGTGGGGTAATGACCTCTCTCTCTGGTACCAGAATGCCAAAGATGAGTTATGGTTTATAAATCGGGCAAAGCAATTCAACTTGGATTTTTTTGTACAAGGTATGGGGTTTATTGTTTCAGAGAAATTTGTTGATGCAGTTAGCGAGCTTTGGCTGGACCCATATAAATTATGTAAATTAAATGTAGTAAACTCAAAGGGTGAAAATAACTCAACTCAAAAAATGTATTATTACATACCAAAATATGTAAAAGAAGATGTTATTGATTTCTCAAATATTATAGAAGATGGTGTTTACCATCGTGAGTTACTAGGAAAGACAGAGATTTACATAGCTGAAAATGGAAAAAAAAATATACTTAGATCTTTAACAATTCCTCTCAAAACTGAATTAGGAAATTTTTTTAGAAATGGGGATGGCTGTTTAAAAGATACTATTATTTGCTCTGATAATTTTAGGCAAAGATGTGTTGATTTTTGCCTTAGAGGGCCTCGATTCGATAGCGTTAATGACGGCTTGATCATTGACTTTAGACTTGTATCTCATGGTGATTTTTTTAAAGTCGTCAAGACGGGGTATGGTTACTCTAACTCAAAAAAAGATCGTCAAAAAATGGATACATTTAAGGTTAAATGGCCTGATCCTCCAGTATGAAGGTGGACACCTCTAAAAACGGGTAATTTTCAGTTCGGTTTCCTAGGGTTCGGACTCATAACCACCAAATGACGGCGGCTGCGAGCGCAATGACAGTGACCTGCCCCCATTGAATTCCTCCACTTAAAATTGGAGTCTGCCCTTTGAGGAAGGACGGACGGATGAAGAAGAGCCGCTTTACGGAAGGGCAAATTATAGGGGTGTTGCGCGAGCAGGAAGCCGGGCTATCGACGGCTGAGGTTTGTCGCAAGCACGGGATTGCGCCGGCGACGTTTTACAATTGGAAGCGAAGTATGGCGGGATGGATGTCTCGGAGGCTCGTCGGCTGAAAGCTCTTGAGGATGAGAACGGGAAGTTGAAGAAGCTTCTGGCGGACCAGATGCTGGATAATGCGGCGCTTCGGGAGCTTCTTGGAAAAAAATGGTAGGGCCTGCCGCCGAACGCGAAGCAGTTTCGCATCTGAAGGCAGAGCTTTTGCTTTCGGAGCGTCGGGCCTGCACGATTGTAGGAGCGGACCGGACGATGGTTCGGTATCGTATGAGGCGGGATCCGGACATGCCCTTACGGCAGCGTCTGCGGGAACTGGCAGGTGAGCGCCGCCGGTTCGGCTACCGTCGGCTATTCGTTCTTCTACGTCAGGAAGGGGAGCGCTCTGGCCGCAACCGCGTCTATCGCCTTTATCGGGAGGAAGGGCTTGGCGTGCGTAAACGCGCCGCCCGCCGGCGTGCTGTTGGCACGCGCCAACCCTTGTTGGTTGAGGCGAAAGCCAATGCGCGCTGGTCGCTGGATTTTGTCCATGACCAGTTTGCCTGCGGGCGGAGGTTCCGCATTCTCAATATTATCGATGACGTCACGCGGAAATGCTTGTGTTCGGTTGCCGATACGTCAATTGGCGGCACGCGCGTCGCTCGGGAACTGACAGCGTTGATTGTCCGGCGCGGCAAGCCCGGCATGATCGTCTCGGACAATGGCACGGAGTTCACGTCGAATGCGATCCTTGCCTGGGCCGCGGATCAGCGGGTCGAGTGGCACTATATCGCGCCCGGTCGGCCGATCCAG
>JAVBRX010000010.1:0-9593 GCA_031547465.1 Microvirga sp.
GCCAGCAATTGCATGCCGACGCAGATGCCGAGGAACGGGCGGCCCCTGACGAGCGTCGCCTCGCGCAACGCCTCGATCATGCCGGGGATGGCGGCAAGCCCGGCACGGCAATCGGCGAATGCGCCGACCCCCGGCAGCACTACCCGATTGGCAGCAGCGACCCTTGTCGGATCGTTGCTGATGAAGATTCGTGAACCTAAAGTTGTATCCCGCGCCGCGCGCTCGAACGCCTTGGCGGCGGAATGCAGGTTGCCCGATCCGTAATCGACGATGACGACGTTCAAGATGTCGCTTCCCCGCCGTTCGAAGCTTCAGACGGCATGGGCAGAGGCTCGGACGCAGTTGTAGCCGGAAGGGAAACTTCCGGTTCAGTCCGCTCCCGCACGCCTTCGGCGACCCAGGTGTGGAACGCGGTGCGTTCCGCCTCGTCGAAATCCTTGGCGGCAACGGTCATGACTTCCCGCAGGCCGCGACGGGCATGGGTCCAGCGCATCAGGGTATCGGCTTCGAGGGCGAGTAATATGTGATAGGCGAGGATCAGGGTGAGCCACGCGCCCGGTACCACACCGGTGAAGCCGAGAACGATGCACAGGGCGATGAAACCGAGGAGCGCCAGACACCCGGCTAGAAAGAAGCCCTTCACCCAGAACCACAGAAAGCCGAAAAAGAATGCGCCCCGGCAAAACCCTTCCGGCACGAGCCTCGCCCGTTCCAGCGCGATTTCCGGAGATCCGGCATCCGGCGGAATATGCAGCGTATAGGTTCTCACAGGCTGCCTTTCGTCGATGGAACCCGGCCCGCCTCGCGCGGCTCGATGACAACGGCCTTGCGCAACGCTCGGGCGAGGCCCTTGAAACAGCTTTCGGAAATATGATGGCTATTATCGCCGTAAAGGGTTTCGACGTGTAATGTCAGCCCGGCGTTGATAGCGAATGCTTGGAACCATTCACGCACCAGTTCGGTGTCGAACACGCCGATCTTCTCGGTTGGGAATGTGGTGCGGAACACCAGGAATGGTCGCCCGGAAATATCGAGCGCCACCCGCGTCAGCGTTTCGTCCATCGGCAGGTGAATGTCGGCATAGCGCACGATGCCCTTCTTATCGCCGAGCGCCTTGAGGAACGCCTGTCCGAGGGCGATGCCGCAATCCTCGACACTGTGGTGCTGATCGATATGCAGGTCGCCCTTGACGCTGATGGCGAGATCGAACAGCGCATGGCGGGCCAGAAGATCGAGCATGTGGTCGAGGAAGCCGACGCCGGTGGCGACCGTCGCCTTGCCGGTGCCGTCGAGATCGAGCGACACACTGATGTCGGTTTCATTGGTGCGGCGGGCAATTGTGGCGGAGCGCATGGGAGCCTTGTCCGGAAGAAAAGGGGGATTCTCGTTCTAGCAACAGGTTCGCCTCATGGCTACCCCCATGTTTCTATGCATCTGCGGATCATTAACGGGATGAAAGGCGCTGAAAAAAGGCACGGAGACATTGGCAATTTCGTCTGTGAGCGATTAAGTCAGGGAAACATCGCGTCAGGGAGCTTCCAACCGTGTTCGATCTGCAGGCCACCGAGAGCCGTTCTTCCCTCTCCATGCATGCCACCACCATTCTCATGGTGCGCAAGAATGGCAGCACCGTCATCGGCGGCGACGGGCAGGTGAGCCTCGGCCAGACCATCGTCAAGGGCAATGCCAGAAAGGTGCGCCGTCTGGCGGGCGGATCGGTGATCGGCGGCTTCGCCGGGGCGACGGCGGATGCTTTCACCCTGTTCGAGCGGCTGGAAGCGAAGCTCGAACAGTTTCCCGGCCAGTTGCTGCGCGCCTGCGTCGATCTGACGAAGGACTGGCGCACCGACCGGTATCTGCGCCGCCTGGAAGCGATGATGCTGGTGGCGAACAAGGATATCGGCCTGCTGCTTTCCGGCTCCGGCGACGTTCTGGAACCGGAAGGCGGCGTCATCGCTATCGGCTCCGGCGGCAATTACGCCCTCGCCGCCGCCCGCGCCCTCGTTGACAGCGACCATGATGCTGAAACCATTGTCCGCCGTGCCATGGGCATCGCCGCCGACATCTGCGTCTACACCAACCACAACATCGTCATCGAACGACTGGACCCTTGATGCACGACCGGTTGCAGAAAGCGGCGGAGGCCAGGGTGAAAACCGGGCGATGGGCCGCTACGCTGATCGGCGGGTTCAACGATATTTTCATTACTGTCGGCATAGCCCTGCCCCTAAAACCCTTGCCCACACCTTTCCGCCTTACCTTCCTCCTGCCGATCAGGTCTGATCCATGACAAGCTTTTCCCCGCGCGAAATCGTTTCCGAACTCAACCGTTTCATCGTCGGCCAGAATGATGCCAAGCGTGCCGTGGCGATTGCGTTGCGCAACCGCTGGCGGCGTCAACACCTGACCGGTCCCTTGAAGGAAGAGGTCGCGCCGAAGAACATCCTGATGATCGGCCCGACCGGCTGCGGCAAGACGGAAATCGCCCGCCGTCTCGCCCGCCTTGCCGGGGCGCCGTTCCTGAAGGTGGAGGCGACCAAATTCACAGAGGTCGGTTATGTCGGGCGCGATGTCGAGCAGATCGTGCGCGATCTCGTTGAGGTCGGCATCGGCCTGACGCGGGAGGCAAAGCGTCGCCAGGTGCAGGCCAAGGCGCAACTGGCGGCGGAGGAGCGGGTGCTCGATGCCCTCGTCGGCGCGACGGCGAGTGCCGCCACCCGGGATTTGTTCCGCAAGAAATTGCGTAACAATGAACTCGACGACAAGGAAATCAGCGTCGACATTCAGGCACAGGCGCAAGGCTTGCCGATGTTCGACCTGCCGGGAATGCCGGGGGCGTCGATGGGGGCGATTTCCATCGGCGATATTTTCGGCAAGGCGATGGGTGGGCGGACGAAAACCCTGAAGACCACGGTGCGCGAAGCTTACGAGCCGCTGGTCGCCGAGGAATCGGACAAGCTCCTCGACGGCGACGCTCTGGTGCAGGAAGCGATCCGCGAGGTCGAGAACAACGGCATTGTCTTCCTCGACGAGATCGACAAGATCTGCGCCCGCAGCGAGCGCGGCGGTGCCGACGTGTCGCGCGAAGGCGTGCAGCGCGATCTCCTGCCGCTGATTGAAGGCACGACCGTCTCCACCAAGCATGGCACGGTAAAAACCGACCATATCCTGTTCATCGCCTCCGGCGCGTTCCATATCGCCAAACCGTCCGACCTGCTGCCGGAACTTCAGGGGCGTTTGCCGATCCGGGTCGAATTGCAGCCGCTGAGCCGCGACGATTTCCGCCGTATTCTCACCGAGACCGAGGCGAGCCTCGTCAAGCAGGCGGTGGCGATGCTGGAAACCGAGGGAGTGACACTGACATTCTCCGACGATGCCATCGACGCCATTGCCCAGGTGGCGGTGGACGTGAACAGCTCGGTCGAGAATATCGGCGCGCGCCGGTTGCAGACGGTGTTGGAACGGGTGCTTGACGATATTTCTTTCACGGCCCCGGACCGCAGCGGCGAAACTGTGGCCATTGACGGCGATTATGTGCGCAGGCATGTCGAATCGTTGGCAAAAAATGCCGATTTGAGCCGATTCATCCTGTAACGGCCAGCCGAATTCCAGCGGAATGCAGGTTTTTTAAGCTGGCTGGCGAACGAAATCGGCTCACGCAATGCCTTGCAGAGTATCCGGGAACAATCTTCTCGCGTTTCCGGTGTATTATCCTTGGAAACAGTGGACCTTTGCGATGAGTGGCGTCATCATGAGGCCCCATCCCTGTTGGAGGAGAACTCAAGTGAGCAGACGGGACGACCTGATTGCCCTATATGCGGCTGATCTGAAAGAAAAGTGCGGCATCACCGCGGACATGGCCCTGCTGACGAAAGTCACGATCGGCTGTGGTCCGACGATCTATCGCGAAGATGCGCAGTATGTCGCGGCTTCGGATCAAGCAGAGCTGGATCGGGTGAGAAATAATTTCCTTATCAAGAAGCTCGGCCTCAGCGACGGGCCGGACCTCGGCAAGGCCATCGACGCCGTCATTGAGCAATACGGCAAGTCCAACCGGACCAAGTATCGGGCAGTGTTCTATTACCTGCTCGTGAAGCACTTCAAGCGCGAGAGCTTTTACGGCTGATTTTGTTAAGCCGGTCTGCCGATATTTGCCCCGGTCAAAGGCTGCTCAACCGAATGCGAATGCGCATACGATGGGTGGGTCTTTGACGGTGGGGGCATTTGATATTCTGGCGGTTGTCTTCAAAGTTGGATGCGTGGAGGCATGTATCCGGTAATGTTGACGTGTTACCGCTGTTTGTCCGGCTTTCTCATTGCCTTATTAAGCCGGAATCTCTCCGCTGGTCTCCCGTTTCGCTTGAAAAAGTGCGTTGCCGCAAGCTCCTGTTCGATGGCGATTGCCTTTCCGCGCGGCTTGCGGTTATGTGCCACCGCTTGAGTAAGCCCCTTTACATATCGAAGAATCGTTTCGATGATGAGGGTGCTTTTTAAGCAAAGCGAAGCGCAGCATGGTCGCCACCGGTCTCCGGTTCGGGCGGATCGGCTGAGCAATCAGGCGTTTTCAATCGAAGCCCCGCACAATGCGGGTGTCCCCGTCAAGTGCGAGATAACGGGGTGAGGAGACTGTCATGACCAAGGCCGCCAACCTATCGTCCCCGCAGATCGTCACTGTTTTTGGCGGTTCCGGCTTTCTGGGGCGGCATGTCGTCGCAGCTCTGGCGAAGCGCGGCTACCGGGTGCGGGTGGCGTGCCGTCGGCCTGACCTTGCCTGGTATCTGCAACCGCTCGGCGACCCCGGTATGGTCGTGCCGGTGCAGGCCAATCTGCGGGATCGCGAATCGGTGCGCCATGCTCTTGCGGGAGCGGTGGCGGCGATCAACCTCGTCGGTATTTTACAAGAAACGGGACGGCAGAAATTCCCGGTGCTGCACGCTGAGGGGCCGAAGCTGATCGCCGAATGCGCCGATGCCGGAACGCGGATCGTACATGTTTCGGCCATCGGCGCGGACAAGGCATCCGATTCCGTCTATGCCCGTACCAAGGGCGAGGGCGAAGAGGCGCTGCTGAAGGCGCGCCCGGATGCAATCATCATGCGTCCCTCGGTGATCTTCGGAAAAGATGACAGTTTCTTCAACAAGTTCGCTTGGCTTGTCCGCCTGATGCCGGTGCTGCCGGTTCCGGGACTGGATACGAAGTTCCAGCCGATCTCCGCCGACGATGTCGCTGAAGCGGTGGCCCGCGCCGTTGATGGTGAGGCAAAGCCGGGAGGCATTTACGAACTCGGCGGTCCGCATGTGCGCACGTTGCGCGAAATTCTGGATTTTGTCTGCGCCGCAACCGGGCGCAAGCGCCGCATCGTCGGGCAGTCCGGTGGGCTGGCGCGCTTCAACGCCGCCGTGATGGAAACCCTCGACGGGCTGACCCTCGGCCTGATCCCCGATGAACTCGTCATCACCCGCGACCAGTTGAAATTGCTCGCGAAGGACAATGTCGTTTCGCAGGAAGCGCTGGCTGGAAAGCGCACCCTGGAGGGTCTCGGCATTACCTCGCCGCAAAGCTACGAGGGTATCGTTCCGTCCTATCTCGTGCGCTTCCGCCGCACCGGCCAGTTCGACCCGGCCCGCCGTCAGGCTTTCAAGGCTGGAGCCAGCCGGTCCTGACGCATTGAGCGGGGGCTTTGCAACTGTTATCCGGCAGATGGCCGGGCGACGGCTTTGTGCATATGTACCATCAGGGCGACACCGAAGAGTGGCGTCAGGATGTTCAAGAGCGGTACCATGAGCAGCCCCGCCAGCACTGCGCCGGCGGCGAAAATCTGGCTCATATTGGCTTTACGCAAATGCCCGGCCTTTTCCGGCGAATGAAAACGCATCGCTGCCAGCTCGAAATATTCCCGGCCCAGAAGGTAGGCGTTGGCGGCGAAGAACGCGACGATGTTGACGAGAGGCACGAAAAACAGCAGCAGGGCAATCAGGTTGACGCCGAGGGTGAGCGTGCCGAACCGCAGACCGTAAAGGAGCGACCGCGCCAACGGCTGCGGCTGCCCCGCCGGATCGCGCGGGAAATCCGAGCGCTCGATGATCTCCGCCGCATCGTCGAGATAATACCCCGCCACCACCAGGGAAACCGGTGGCAGTAGATAGGCGAGGCCGAAGAACAGGCCGATGCCGCCGGAAACGTAAGCTAGGGTGTTCAGGAACGGATAGGCCTCGCTCATCGGATGCGCTTCGAGATAGGTGCGTGCCAACGCCGACAGGCCGAGCCAGGCGAGCAGCAGCAGGGCAATCGTCAAACCGATGGATTTTAAAAGAAGCTTGCGCATCGGCAGCGACAGCACCTGCTGCCAGGCGGCGATGAACGATTGCATGAGGACCATGGTTTCCACCCTTGCCCGCGACGTTTTGTCAGGCTGTTCTGACATATGGCGACGCTTGTCATGCTTGCAAGAACTTGATGCCCAAACTGGGCGTTTATTGTATGCTCCCCGCATGATGCTGCGCACCGGATGCCGTGCAGGTTGCGGGAGATTGCCATGGGAACGGGTTTCCTTGTCGTTATCGGGCTGATCGTTATCGTCTCTGTGTTTCTGGCGATGATCTACAACGGGCTGGTGCGGATGCGGCAGCGCATCAATCAGGCTTATGCCGATATCGACGTGCAGATGCGGATGCGGCACGATCTCATCCCGAATCTGGTCGAAACCGTGAAAGGGTATGCGGCCCACGAGAAAAGCACGTTCGACGAAGTAGTCCGGGCGCGGAATGCCGCTCTGGCGGCGGGGACGAACCCGGCGCAGCAGATGGCGGCGGAAAACATGCTGACCGGCGCGCTTGGCAAGCTGTTCGCTCTGTCCGAGGCCTATCCCGATCTGAAGGCGAATACCAATTTCCAGCAGTTGCAGGGTGAACTGAGCGATGTCGAGAACAAAATCGCAGCATCGCGCCGGTTCTTCAATAATGCGGTGAGCGAATACAACGCCTCTCTCGAAGCATTTCCGGCGGTGCTGTTCGCTCACAATTTCGGCTTCACGCCGCGCGAGTTCTACGATCTCGGCCCGGCAACCCGGGCGGAGATGGACAAGGCCCCGTCGGTCAAGTTCTGAGCGGTAACGGCGTAACCGGCGATGCAGCCCGTTTTCGGTCTTTACACGCATATCCGCGCCAATCGTATCCGCTCGGCGTTGCTGCTGATCGGGCTGTTCGCCGTCGTTTACGGCGCGGCCTTCGTCATGATGTTCTTTCTGGTAGTGCCCCATTCGCAGGAAATCGGGTTGCAACCCGTCTATTCGTCCGGTGTCACGTTCCTGTCATATCTGCCGTTCATCACCCTTGGCGTCATGGCATGGCTCGGCATTGGCGTTGTCAGTAACCAGGCGATTGTCGCCATGGCAACCGACGCGAAGCGCGTGGAGCGTAAGGACGAGCTACGACTCTATAATCTGCTGGAAAATTTATGTATTTCCAGAGGGGTGCCGATGCCGCTGCTCGCCGTTGTCGACACACCGGTTCTCAACGCCTTCGCCTCGGGGCTGACGGAAAAACGCGCCACCGTCACGGTGACGCGCGGCCTGATGGACACCCTCAACGACAGCGAACTCGAAGCCGTACTTGCCCACGAACTGACGCATATCCGCAATCGCGATACACAGATGATGATGATCGCCGTTGTCATCGTCGGCGGGTTTGCAATGCTGAGCGAATTGCTGTTCCGCTTCCTCGCCAGTGGGACATCCTCAAGGGGAAGCAGCCGGAAATCGGAAGGTGGCGCCATAGCGATAATTCTCATCGCCATGGCTGTTGCCGCGCTCGGCTGGTTGTTGTCGTCGCTCATCAACTTCGCCATTTCGCGTTCACGCGAATACTTGGCCGATGCCGGAGCGGTGGAGCTGACCAAAAATCCGGATGCGATGATCGACGCCCTGCTGAAGATTTCCGGCAACAGTGATCTGGAGAATGTTGCCACCGGCGTGATGCAGATCTGCTTCGATAATCCGCGCCATAATTTCTTCGATCTGTTCTCCACCCATCCCTCCATCCAGCAGCGGGTGGAGGCGCTCATCGCTTATGGCGGCGGTAGCGTACAATCGGCGGCGCAACCGGCTGTGCCGATGGTGCGGCGGCGGGGGCCGTGGGACGTCAAGCCGAAAGTCTGGCCGAATGCTTCGGCGGGCCAGGGCAATCCCGCCCCACCCAATGGGTAGGGGAGCGATGTCCCGCCCGCATTTCACTCTGCCGCAAGCCCGCCGCATCGCCCTTGCGGCGCAGGGGTTCTCGACAGCGCGATCAGCAAACCCGGCCCGCCGTCATGTCGCCTCGCTTCTCGACCGCCTGCATCTCTTGCAGATCGATTCGGTCAACGTGCTGGCTCGGGCGCATTACATGCCGCTGTTCTCCCGCCTTGGCGTTTACGATCCCCAACTCCTCGACGAAGCGGCGCATGGATCGCCGGAGCGGCGACAGGTTTTCGAGTACTGGGGGCATGAAGCGTCGTTTGTGCGTCTCGACCTGCATCCGCTATTGCGTTGGCGCATGGCACGGGCAGCGGAGAATTGCGGCATCTATGGCGGATTGGCCGATTTCGCTCGTGAGAACCGTGTCCTCATTGCCGGGGTGAAACGCGAGGTCGCCGCCCGGGGCCGGATCAGCGCGGGCGATCTCGAACGGGCGCTCGCCGCAGGAACCGGAACGCGCAAGGGTGGCTGGTGGGGATGGAGTGATGTCAAACGGGCGCTCGAATGGCTATTCTGGGCCGGGGAGATCGCCATTGCCGAGCGGCGTAATTTCGAGCGCATCTACGACCTCACCGAGCGCGTCATTCCGGCAAAGGTTTTGAACTTGCCGACACCGCTGGAACATGACGCACAGCGCCAACTGATTCGCCTCGCCGTCAAAGCGCATGGCATCGCTACGGAACGGTGCCTGCGCGATTATTTCCGGCTTCCGGCCAATGATGCGAAAGCTCGTATCGCCGAACTGGCTGAAGCCGGGGAACTGCTACCAATCAATATCGAAGGCTGGAGTACTACCGCCTGGCTCGATCCTGACGCTGCTGTCCCGCCGCGCCCTCTTCGGTGCCGCGCCCTGCTTTCGCCATTCGATCCCCTGGTGTGGGAGCGCACACGCACGGAGCGCCTGCACAATTTTCGCTACCGCATCGAAATCTATACCCCGGCCCACAAGCGGGAATTCGGCTATTACACGCTGCCGTTCCTCCTTAATGAACGGATCGTTGCCCGTCTCGATCTCAAGGCGGACAGGGTGGGGGCGAAGCTCATCGCTTCATCCATCCATGCCGAGCCGGGGACGGAGCGCATTGAGATTGGAAAAGGACTGGCGGAGGAACTCGTTCTTCTGGCACAATGGCTGCGTCTTGAAGATATTGCCGTGCCACAGGAATGGCGGACAGCGATTCCTTTCTGATTCGGATTTTTCTGCCGCTGTTGTTTGCCGAAAGCTTGCCATGCCGCCCCGCCCCCTATCCCGTTTCATTTCCATCCTGCGTTTCGATGAACTCATGCCGCTGGCGATGTTCTGCATCTTCTGCCTGTGCGGCTGGGGATTTGTCGAACTGGCGGGGATGGTCAATGGCGG
>JAVBRX010000104.1:0-34413 GCA_031547465.1 Microvirga sp.
GTGCTCTCAACAACCGGCCTGACCTCGGAGCTGACCAGCTTTTCCTTGGTCTGCGACGAAAAGCTGGGATCTGGCACTTTCACCGACAGCACGGCAATCATGCCCTCGCGCATGTCGTCGCCCGACAGCGCCACCTTTTCCTTCTTGGCCAGACCGCTGGAGTTGGCATAGGCGTTGATGGTACGGGTCAGTGCTGCACGGAAACCGGCCAGATGGGTACCGCCGTCGCGCTGGGGGATGTTGTTGGTGAAGCACAGCGTGTTTTCGTGGTAGCTGTCGGTCCATTCCATGGCGACTTCCACCGTCATGCCGTCTTTTTCGCCGCGCATTACCACCGGAGTTTCGTGCAGGGTCTGCTTGGCACGGTCGAGGTATTTGACGAAGGCTTCGAGGCCGCCTTCATAGTGCAGTTCGACCACGTTCTTTTCGGCATTGCGATGATCGGCCAGTTGCAGATAGACGCCGGAGTTGAGGAAAGCCAGTTCGCGCAGGCGATGTTCCAGCGTGTCGTAATCGAATTCCAGCATGGTGAAGGTTTCGGGGCTGGGCAGAAACGTCACCTCCGTGCCGCGCCGACCCTCGCCGGGTCCGGCGAGGGCGAGCGGCGCTACAGCATCGCCATGACGGAACTCCATCGAATGTTCCTGCCCGTTTCGCCAGATGCGCAACCGCAACCAGGTGGACAGCGCGTTGACCACAGAGACGCCAACCCCGTGCAGGCCACCGGACACCTTATAGGAATTCTGGTCGAATTTACCACCCGCGTGCAATTGTGTCATGATGACTTCGGCAGCGGAAATCCCCTCTTCCGGATGAATGTCAGTGGGGATGCCGCGACCGTTATCCGTTACCGTGCAGGAACCGTCGGCATTCAGCGTCACCGTCACCTCGGAGGCATGTCCAGCGAGCGCTTCATCAATGGCGTTGTCCACCACCTCATAGACCATGTGATGCAGGCCCGACCCGTCGTCCGTATCGCCGATATACATGCCAGGGCGTTTGCGCACCGCATCCAGGCCCTTGAGAACCTTGATGGATTCCGCGCCATAGAGTTCGGGATTGGGAATGCTGCTCATTTCGGCCATCGGGGTTCCTTGCTTTGTCCCGACATAAAGCCTGAAGTGGTTGCACCGCTTCACATTCACGCCGGGTCGATTCGGTTTGGCGGGACTGTAGAGAGTTGCGCATGAAAATGCACGTTGCAGGAGCTTGAAATCTTTTATTTACACCGCTTTTAAGGCATTTTTTAGGGTATGCGCAAACTGGCTGCGCCGGGCCGGCTACCCCGTTCGTTAGGGCAGGGGAACCACCGTCCCCGGCGTTATGTCGAACAGGTCTGCCCGTCCGCGTAAATCCTCGAATGTCGTCCGGTCGGCTCCGGTCATCCAGACCTGTCCTCCCAGGGTTTCCAGCGCCTCGAACAGGGCAGCACGGCGGCGCGGGTCGAGATGGGCGGCGATCTCGTCGAGCAGTACCAGCGGCGCAAGGCCGCTCATGGTGCGCACCAGCCTTGCATGGGCGAGGATCAGGCCGATCAGCAGCGCCTTCTGCTCGCCGGTCGAGGCGCTTTCCGCCGGAATGCCCTTCGGGCCGTGGCGGACAGACAAATCGCTCGCCTGCGGGCCGATCAGCGTTCGCCCCGCTGCCCGGTCACGCTGGCGGTTGCCGTGCAGCAATGTCCGGTATCTGTCCTCGGCGTCGATGGCGGGCATCAATGCCACGAGGTCGTCGATCTCGCCCGACAACACGATCTCGGCATAGGGAAACGGCGAGGAATCGTCGCGGGACTCCTGGATCGCGGTGGCAAGCCGAGATACGGTTTCTTGCCGCGCGGCAGCAACCGCGATCGCCAGTTCGGCAATCTCGCGCTCCGCCGCATCCAGCCAGAGGTGTTGGCTCGGATGTTCCTCTAGCAGGCGGTTGCGGGCACGCAAAGCTCTCTCCAGGGCGTTGACCCGGCTGCCATGCCCGGCATCGACCGTCAGTACCAGCCGGTCGAGGAACCGGCGGCGCTCACCGGCGGAACCGCGAAACAATCCGTCCTGATCGGGGGTGAGCCAGACGGGACGGATGTAATCGGCAAACGAAGCCGGGGAGGAGACCGTCACGCCGTCGATGCGGCACAGGCGCTGCATCCGCCCGCTGCCATCTTCGGTTGGGATGCCGCCCGTCCCGAGGCGTGCTTCGCCATCGCTACCCGAAAGCACGAGGGAAACGGCGAAAGGTTTCACCAGTCCCGCGCCCTGCCGGGCCATCTCGGCGAACTCCGCCCGTCGCAAGCCGCGTCCGGGGACGAACAGCGATAGAGCTTCGAGGATGTTGGTCTTGCCGACACCGTTCTCGCCGGTCAGCACCACCATTTGCCGGGTAATGTCGAGGCTCAGCGACGGATAGGTGCGGAAATCGCTCAGCATCAGGCGAGCGATTTGCGGAGCGTTCATTGCCGGTGTCCCGTTTCCGGTGGTACAGGGGCGGTCACACCCGCATCGGCATCAGCACATAGAGGGCGGGAGCGCCTTCGCGGTCCTGGATCAGGGTCGGCGAGCCGGGATCGGCCAGCTTGAACAGGGCGGTGTCGCCATCAAGCTGGGACGCAATGTCGAGGAGGTATTTGGCGTTGAAACCGATATCGAGGGCAGAGGAATCGTAATCGACCTCGATCTCTTCCGTCGCCGATCCGGAATCGGGGTTATTGACTGACAGGGTTAGCTTGCCGCCGGTCAGCGACAGCTTCACGGCCCGCCCGCGCTCGGAAGAGATCGTCGATACGCGGTCGACCGCCTTGGTGAAATCCTCGCGCTCGACCACCATCGCCTTATCGTTGCCGGAGGGGATCACCCGCTGGTAATCGGGGAAGGTGCCGTCGATCAGCTTTGAAGTCAGCACCACGCCGCCGATGGTCAGGCGGATCTTCGCTGACGATAACTCGACCTGCACCGTCTCCGCGCCGTCTTCGAGCAGCTTCTGAATTTCCGCCACGGCCTTACGCGGCACGATTACGCCGGGAATGGCCTCGGCACCCTTCGGCGCCGGCGCATCGACTCGCGCCAGTCGGTGGCCATCGGTGGCGACAGCCCGCAGGAGCGGTGCGCTGTCGGTCTCAACAGCATGGATGTAAATGCCGTTGAGGTAATAGCGCGTCTCTTCCGTGGAAATGGCGAACTGCGTCTTGTCGATCAGACGCTTGAGATCGGGGGCGGCAAGCTGGAAACGGTGCGGGAAGTCACCGGCGGCGATATCCGGAAAATCGCTTTCCGGTAGGGCCTGCAACGTGAACTTCGACCGCCCGGAGCGCAACTGCATCTGTCCGGCATCGCCCGCCGTCTCCAGCGAGACTTGCGCCCCGTCCGGCAGTTTGCGGACGATGTCGTGAATGACATGGGCTGGAACCGTGATCGAACCGGATTCAGTCAGATCAGCGGAAATTGCCTCGGTCACCTCGATATCGAGGTCGGTCGCCTTGAGATGCAGCCCCGATTCATCTGCTCGCAACAAAACGTTCGAGAGGATCGGAATCGTGTTCCGCCGCTCGACGACCCGATGCACATGTCCGAGCGACCTCATGAGGGCCGCGCGCTCGACTGTCACTCTCATCTTTCGATCCACGTCGTTGAAGCCGGATCGGACCCGGCGATGATACACCGTCAAACCGGCGCGCATACTTCGCGCCTGCTCACTCACGAAAAAGTGGGCAATAGATTGACGAAGGCGACACGCAAAGGCAAGGCCGTCTTGCGAGTCGTTAACAGATGGCGCACTGTGAGCCGAAGAAAATAGCCTCAGCCGTTGCAAATCCGGGTGTGGTTTGCGGACCGCTTATTCCTGCAACATTCGTTTCAGGAGTTCGACCTCGTCGGACAGACCGGTATCCTCGTTGAGGGCCTTCTCGATCTTGCGGACGGCATGCAGGACGGTGGTGTGGTCGCGCCCACCGAAACGGCGTCCAATCTCAGGCAGGGAGCGCAAGGTCAGAACCTTGGCGAGATACATAGCGATCTGGCGCGGACGCACCACGGCGGCGGTGCGGCGCTCCGACAGGATATCGGAACGGGAAACATTATACCGGCTGGCGACCAGCTTCTGGATATCTTCGATCTTGACCCGCTTTGGCTCGCGGTTGCGGACAAGATCGCGAATCGCCGCCTCGGCTGTTTCGACAGTGATCGGTGTTCCGGTCAAAGTCACATGGGCGAGCAGGCGATTCACAGCCCCTTCGAGATCGCGCCCGTTGGCGGTAATGGCGCGGGCGACATAGGAGATCACCGCATCGCTGACATCGAAACCCGGATGCAGCGGTTTCAGGGCGGCGATGCGCGTTGTTAGAATCGCGGCGCGCAACTGCTCGTCCAAAGGACCGACTTCAACGACCAGTCCGCCCGCAAGCCGTGAGCGAACGCGCTCCTCAAGGCTTTCCAACTCGCCCGGCGGACGGTCGGCGGCAACGACAATCTGCCGTCCGGCGTCGATGAGGGCATTGATTGTGTGGCCGAATTCCTGCTGGATCGATTTGCCCTGAATGAACTGTACATCGTCGAGTATCAATAGATCGATAGCGCGGAGCCGTTCCTTGAATGCCAGCGCCGTTTGCGCCTTGAGGGCGGCAACGAAGCCGTACATGAAGCGGTCGGCGGTGAGGTATGTCACCCGTTTTCCGGCAGCGCGCATTTCATGGCCGATGGCGTGCAGGAGATGGGTTTTGCCGAGGCCGACTCCGGCATGGACATAAAGCGGGTTGTAGAGCAATGGCTCATTGCCCCGGTGGGCGACGCGCTCCGCTGCTGCATGCGCCAGAGCATTGGGCCGGCCCAGAACGAAAGTCTCAAAGGTGAAACGCGGGTCGAGAGGCGCTCCGCCAAAATCTGTCGGATCGCTACGCTCATCCGTAGGCGCGGACATTCTGGATTCGGTGGCAGAGGGGGGGAGCGCGGTCGTATTTGCCGGGCCTGGCCGGGCTTCGGCTATCCGCCGGACGACTGTCGACGAGTCTTTGGAACCGTTGCCGCGCACACAGATGACAATCCGTTCGATCGTCCCGTCCTCCGAGCGGTATATGGACAGAACCCGGTCGAGATAATGCGCTTCGATCCAGCTTTTCAGGAATCGCGTCGGAACGCTCAACCGTACGCCATCCTCGGCGAGAGTCTCAAGTTCGAGGCGACCGAACCAACTTGCATAGACATCCTCACCAAGTTCCGCCCGCAAGCGCCGCTTCACCCGGTTCCAGATTTCAGTGGCATTTGGTTGAGTCCCGAAGGTGGGCCCGCCGTTATCCGTCGTCTGGGAGTTCCCCAGCGCAACAACGTTCAAATTGTCAGCCCCGCCTCGATGCATTTTCTTCCTCGTTATTACTCGATCGGCAAACCGTAAATCTGACCACGGCTATTTGAGCCATTGCTCAATTGGCGATCCGGCCTTCTATTAAGAGCTCCTGCACGATTTAAAGCAATGGAGCTAACTTTCCATTCTCATTTTGGCCTATCGACATTCAAGATCGTTAATTTCTAATGCAACACCGTTAACGCATTGAAGGAATACTTTAGTATTTCTTGCAACGAAATAATGGTGATTCAAAAATTTACGATAAAGATGTCGATCTGACCCGTGTCTTTCGCTGGACAACTTGCCTGTAAGGGCAGAGCCTCATCGAAGTAGGTTGACCATACACAGACGACAAGGGAGGCGCAACCGTTTGGAGACGAAACATTTCTCTTGACAGCCTGCTGAAGGAGTCGCCCAGGCCAAGGCTGGGGGAGGAATTTCGTGTAACTAATTGATTTTGCTAATATATTTAAGATTATTTCTCATTTATTTTCGGTCTGCGAGACCTTTTGCCGCGACATTTCGATTCAATCGGACTGGCTGGAGCATTAGAGCAGGAATTCAATTAACATATTGAATTAATTATTGTTTTTAAGAAAACAATAAGATTGTTTACGGTAGCATCTTGAGAATGCAACAAAAAAAGGGCACGGCAAGCTGCCGGCCCTGTTTCATAATAATCCTATGATGTGATGCCGCCGAAACATATCAGGCAGTAGCATCGCTGTCGGGATCAGCCGCCGAGAGCCCGCACCCGCAGGGTCAGACGGGACACCTTGCGCGAGGCGGTGTTCTTTCGCAGAACACCCTTCTGTGATGCGCGCATGATCTCCGGCTCGGCGACCTTCAGGGCTGCGGCGGCCGTGGCCTGATCGCCAGTGGCAATTGCATCCTCGACCTTGCGCAGGAAGGTCCGCATCCGGCTACGGCGGGAACGGTTGACCGCAGTGCGCTTGGCAATCTTGCGGGTCATCTTCTTGGCCGACACGGTATTGGCCATGGGGCTATCCTCGTTCGATGAGCCTGAACCAAAAAACCCGGAAGGCGATTCCGGCACGGTCGGCTAACATGACATGAAAAAACTCGGGAACTGAGGCTGGCTCGGAACCCGTGGAGCGCGGCTTATAAACCGGAGTACGGGCATCGTCAACGCTTGCGTGGCCATATGATGGCAAAAACAGCATTTTCGGGCGTGTCAAAGGTGCGCTTCCAGAAAGATGCGGATGGGATTGTCCGGTTTCGTCAAAAGGTAAACCGCCATGGCGCAGCAGACGATCACCAGGAGCGGGCGGATCACCCTGGAACTGAAGCGCATCGCCACCCGGGAGCCTATCTGCGCGCCGATAAAGGCACCTGCCGCCATGGCGAGGCCAATGGAAATCATCACATCTCCATGCAGGAGAAAAACTGTAAGGCTGCCAAGATTGCTACCGAAATTCAAAAGCTTGGTATGGGCGGTCGCCCGCACGATCCCATAACCGAACAGGGTTATGAAGCCGAGCATATAGAACGATCCGGCTCCGGGGCCGAAAATGCCGTCGTAATAGCCGATGGCGAGTGGCGTGGTGAAGGCGAAGGCCAAGGGCTTGAGCCGCGCCTTGGCGTCTTCGTCGCGGATTGTCGGCGACAGTACGAAGTAGATAGCCACCAGCAGGAGCAGCACCGGGATCAGCACCTGCAAAAATCCAACTGACAGAAACCTGGCGCTCATGGCTCCGAAGATTGCGGCGAACGCCGCGATGGCGGCAAATGGCAGGGCGGTGCGCCAGTGAATCATCCGCGCTCGGGCGAATGCCAACGTTGCCGATCCGGAACCGAATGCCCCCTGCAACTTGTTGGTCGCCAGCGCCACCTGCGGATCGAGGCCGGTCATCATCAGGGCTGGAAGTGTCAGCAACCCACCACCGCCAGCTATCGAATCGATGAATCCGGCTACAAGCGCCACGGCGGCGAGCGCCGCGATAATTTCCCATCCAAATATCGGCACGTGAACTGCAATCCCTAAAACAAGGCGCACCCGGTCAAACCAGACGCGAAAGCCTTATAAAACCCAAACAAAAGCAAAGACGCACCTGTAGAGCGTCTTTGCCGGAACGTCTTTCAGCGAGCTCATTCTCCTCTTGACCGGTCATTACTCAAGCGGAGAACGCTTTAATCAGTCATGCGTTGCTGAACTTCGCCGGACGTTTTTCCGCAAAGGCGGCCATGCCTTCCTTCTGGTCCTGAGTGGCGAACATCGCCTGGAACAGGCGGCGTTCGAAGCGGATACCTTCGGACAGCGAACCCTCGAACGCGCGGTTGACGCATTCCTTGGTCATCATCGCCGCGTTGAGGGATTTGGCGGCGATGGATTCCGCCGCTTTCAGCGCCTCATCGACGAGGGTCGGCACGGGCACGATACGGGCGACAATAACCGAACGCTCGGCTTCCATCGCATCCAACATCCGCACGGTCAGGCACATATCCAACGCTATGGCCTTGCCGACGGCACGGGCGAGACGTTGTGTGCCGCCCGCCCCGGGCATCACGCCAATATTGATCTCCGGTTGGCCGAATCTGGCATTATCGCCGGCAATGATGAAATCGCACATCATCGCCAGTTCGCAGCCGCCGCCAAGCGCAAAACCCGCGACAGCGGCGATCACCGGCTTGCGGCAACGGGTGATTCTCTCCCAACTGGTGATGAAATCGTCGAGATAAGTGGCAGGGAAGGTTTTTGCCTGCATTTCCTTGATATCGGCTCCGGCAGCGAAAGCCTTGGTCGAGCCGGTCAGTACCATCGCGCCGATCTCCGGATCGGCCTCGAACCCGTCGAGGGCCTGACCGAGTTCGGCGATGAGCGTCGAATTCAGGGCATTCAGCGATTGCGGGCGGTTGAGGACGATAAGCCCGACGCGACCGCGTTTCTCGGCGATGATGGTTTCGTAAGACATGGATTCACCCTCTGTTTCCTGGTTTTATTGGGCATCGAACCGTCCGGCAGCAGACACTTGAGTCGATTGATCCCGTATCCGCTGTAATATGCCTGCGAGTGTTTTCAAAGCCCGCCTTCATGCCTCTTGCCGCTCCGGCTTCTGGCAGCGCGGACAATAGAAGGTCGAGCGCCCGGCCTGCACCAGACGGCGCACCGGCTCGCCGCAATCTGGCGCAAGGCATGGTTCCTTCTCCCGACCGTAAACGCGAAATGCATGCTGGAAATAGCCGAGTGTGCCGTCCGTCTTCACATAATCCTTTAGCGACGAGCCGCCCGCCGCGACTGCTTCCGTCAGTACGTCGCGAATCGCGGTTGCGAGTGCCTGTGCCTTGGCACGCATGTCCGGCTTTGCCAGGAAACCCGCTTCGGTCTCAGGGTTGAGGCCGGCCCGGAACAGCGCCTCGCAGACATAGATATTGCCAAGTCCGGCGACCAGCCGCTGGTCAAGCAGAGCCGCCTTCAGCGGCGCACGTTTGCCTGTAAACAACGCCATCAACGTTTCACCCGTCAACTCGCCTCCAAGCGGTTCGATGCCGAGGCGGACAAGGTGGCGACTCATGACCAGTTCATTTTGCGGAACGAGATCCATGAAGCCGAAGCGGCGTGGGTCGCGGTAAAGAACCGTCACGCCGTTCGACAGCATGAAGACGACATGATCATGCGTTTCCGGCGGCATAGCGGTGCCATCTTCCGGGCGACGGATCAGAAACTGGCCGCTCATGCCGAGATGCATGACGAGAACGTCGCCGGAGGAGAGATCGGCGAGAAGATACTTGGCCCGTCGGTTTAAGGCGTCGATTCTTTGACCTTGCAGGCGCCCGGCGAAATGTCTCGGGAAGGGAAAGCGCAGATCTGCCCTCCGCACCTCGACGCGCACGAAGGTTGCCCCCGCCATTGCCGGTTCCAGCCCCCGCCTGACCGTCTCGACTTCCGGCAGTTCCGGCATAATTTTTCCACCCTCTTTAATCTTTACCACCCGGACCAGGGCTGCGTTCAACCTATCTTCCAGGCAAATTTCCGGGCCATTTCCTGAAACCCGGCACACCCTTCATCGTGGACGGCATAGCCTTCGGGCGCGAGTTCCGCTAAGACACCCTTAAACCCCATGAAAAGGCCGGACAATGGCAGATCCCACACCCTCTTCCGCCACAACCCATTTTGGGTTTGAAACCGTGGCTCTCGACGACAAGCAGGGGCGCGTCAACGACGTGTTTCATTCAGTGGCGAGCCGCTACGACCTGATGAACGATTTCATGTCGGCGGGGCTGCATCGTGCCTGGAAAAATGCTTTCGTCACGATGCTACGCGTGCCGGAGAATCGCTCGTTCCGCCATCTCGATGTTGCCGGCGGCACTGGCGACATCGCCTTCCGGGTGCTGAAGGCGGGCGGGCCGGAATGCCATGTGACGGTACTCGACATCAACGGCGACATGCTGGACGAGGGACGCAGGCGGGCCGGAACCGAGCATGAGGGCCGCATAGATTTCATCAAGGCCAATGCCGAGGAACTGCCCTTTCCGGACCAATCCTTCGACGCCTATACCGTTGCCTTCGGCATTCGCAATGTGCCGCGCATCGACGTGGCTCTTGGCGAAGCGTACCGGGTGCTGAAACCCGGCGGGCGGTTCATGTGCCTGGAATTTTCCAAGGTCGATGTACCGTTTCTCGATTCCGTCTACGATCTCTATTCGTTCCATGTCATCCCCCGTATCGGCCAGGCGGTGACGGGCGACGGTGATTCCTACCGCTATCTAGTGGAATCGATCCGCAAATTTCCCAATGCAGCCCTGTTCTCGCAGATGATCCGCGATGCGGGCTTTACCCGGGTAACGGCGACACCGATGTCCGGCGGCATTGTTGCCATGCATTCCGGCTGGAAGATATGACGTGATCGCGGGCCTGTATTATTTCGGCCATTACCTGCGCGCCGGCTTCGTGCTGGCGCGGGAGGGCGCGCTTGGCCTGATCGACCCGAGCGATCTGCCGCCGCCGTTGCGCCTTGCCATCCGGATCGGACGATTGATAGAGCGGAAAAACGTTGGGGACGACGCTTCAAGGCTTGCCGCTGCCTTCACCCGTCTCGGCCCGTCCTACATCAAAGTCGGTCAATTCCTCGCCACCCGGCCCGATATTGTCGGCGTCAAGGCGGCGCTCGATCTCGAACACTTGCAGGACAGGCTGCCGCCATTCCCGCAGGAAGAGGCGGTGCGGATCGTCGAAGCCGCCATTGGCAGGTCGCTCGGTGAAGTGTTCGAGGAATTCAGCGAGCCGGTTGCCGCGGCCTCGATCGCCCAGGTGCATCGCGCCCGGCTCAAGGGCGCTGCGAACGGCAACCATGTGGCGGTCAAGATCATTCGTCCCAATGTGCGCGGGCGGTTTGCCCGTGATTTGCAGGCGATGCGCTATGCGGCACCGGCTCTCGACGGCCTGATCGCGGATGCCCGCCGCCTGCGCGCGCCGGAAGTGGTCGCCACCCTGTCGCGCTCCGTTGCTTTTGAGATGGATCTGCGGTTAGAAGCGGCAGCCCTGTCAGAGCTTGCTGCCAATACCGACGGCGACGACGATTTTCGCACACCACAGCCGAACTGGGATCTGACCGCTCGCGACGTACTGACGACCGAGTGGATCGACGGTGTGCGCCTGAGTGACCTCGCCGCCATCGATGCCGCCGGACACGACCGCGAGCGATTAGCGAAAGCGGTGCTGCAATCGTTCCTGCGACATGCGATCCGCGACGGTTTCTTCCATGCCGACATGCATCCCGGCAATCTGTTCGTCGATGCGCAGGGGCGGCTGGCGGCAGTCGATTTCGGCATTATGGGGCGGCTCGGGCCGAAGGAGCGGCGCTTCCTGGCGGAAATTCTCTACGGCTTCATCACCCGCGATTACAAACGGGTGGCGGAGGTGCATTTTGAGGCGGGCTATGTTCCGGGGCATCACTCGGTGGACGATTTTGCTCAGGCGATCCGCGCCGTCGGCGAGCCGATCCAGAATCGCAGCGCTGACGAAATTTCCATGGCCAAGGTGCTGACGCTGCTGTTCGAGATCACCGCCCTGTTCGACATGCAGACCCGCACCGAACTGGTAATGCTGCAAAAGACCATGGTGGTTGTGGAAGGCGTTGCCCGCAATCTCGACCCGAAGATCGATATCTGGAAAACCTCCGAGCCGGTCATCAAGGCGTGGATCGGGCGCGAACTCGGCCCCGTCGGCCGTCTGGAACGGGCAGGCAAAGGCGTTCTGACGCTTGCCGACCTCGCCGCAGCCTTGCCGGAGACGGCGCAGCGGTTGGACCGGTTACTGACGAAGGCAGAGGATATAGCCAAAGGCGGCCTGTCCCTCGACGCGCAGACGACGGAGGCCATAGGCAAGGCCGAAGCGCGGGGGCGCAGGCACACGAGTGCGGCCCTGTGGCTGATTGCTCTTGGAGTGATAGCCCTTGTCGTGCGGAGCTTTCTGATATGACGATTCTGTCCGGAAAACGTATCTTGCTCATCGTCGGCGGTGGCATCGCCGCCTACAAAGCGCTTGATCTCATTCGCCGTTTGCGCGAGCGCGGGGCGCATGTGCGCTGCATCCTGACGCAAGCGGCGCAGGCTTTCGTCACGCCGCTATCGGTCGCAGCGCTTTCCGGCGAGAAGACGTTTACTGATCTGTTTGACGCCGAGAGTGAAACCGCTATCGGCCATATTCGGTTGGCGCGGGAGGCTGATCTCGTCGTCGTCGCCCCTGCCACCGCCGACCTGATGGCGAAGATGGCGGGCGGTCATGCGAACGATTTTGCCACAGCTGTGCTGCTCGCCACCGCTAGGCCGGTGCTGATTGCACCGGCGATGAACCCGCATATGTGGCGGCACCGGGCGACGCAGCGTAATCTGAAGGTTCTGCTGGGTGACGGTATCCTCACCGTCGGCCCTAACGCCGGGGCTATGGCGGAAGCGGAAACCGGCCTTGGGCGGATGGCGGAGCCTTTGGAAATCGTTGCTGTCATCGAAGCGCGACTTGGGGTTGACGATAATGGCCCGCTCGTCGGCAAACGGGTGCTGGTGACTTCCGGCCCGACGCATGAACCGATCGACCCGGTGCGCTACATTGCTAACCGCTCCTCCGGCAAACAGGGCCATGCCATCGCCGCCGCCGCACAGCAGGCCGGAGCAGAGGTATTGCTGGTATCCGGACCCGTCACCCTGCCGGACCCGGCGGGTGTGCAGGTTGTCCATGTCGAGAGTGCCAGAGACATGCTTGCCGCTGTGGAGGCGGCTCTTCCCGTCGATATCGCCATCTTTGCCGCCGCCGTTGCCGACTGGCGGGTAGCGCGGGAGGCGGGCAGCAAGATCAAGAAATCCGGCATTGCTCCACCACCTCTGACGTTGGCGGAAAACCCGGACATTCTGGCGATGGTGGCGCATAAAACGTCAGGCCGTCCGCCGCTCGTTGTCGGCTTCGCGGCTGAAACCGACGATGTCATCCGCCATGCGCAGGTGAAACTTGCGAAGAAGGGTTGTGATCTCATCGTCGCCAATGATGTATCGGCTTTGACCGGAATCATGGGCGGCGACCGGAATACTGTGCATCTTGTCACCGCGACGAGTGTCGAAGACTGGCCGACACTGGCGAAAGAGGAAGTTGCCCAACGTCTCATCACTGCTCTGGCGGAGCGGCTCTGTCGGATGCAGGAAAAACCGAAAGCGGAAAAATCGAAAGGCAAACCATGACCTTTGCCTCCATTCCTCGCTCACTGGCCGTTCTCGTGCTGCCGCATGGAGAAGGTCTCGATCTGCCGCGCTATCAGAGCGCAAGCGCCGCCGGGATGGATATTGCCGCCGCCGTTGCCGAGGAGCGGCCTCTTGTCATTGCTTCAGGTGCGCGCGCCATCGTTCCGACCGGGTTGATCCTGCAAATTCCGCCAGGGTTTGAGGGGCAGATACGTCCCCGCTCCGGGCTGGCGGCGAAATTCGGCGTCACTGTGCTGAACGCGCCCGGCACGATCGACGCAGATTATCGCGGTGAAGTCGGTGTCCTGTTGGTGAATCTCGGCTCTGAACCGTTTCCGGTGACGCGCGGCATGCGGATCGCACAACTGGTGATCGCCCCCGTGTCCCGGATCGAGCCGGTAGCGGTCGAAATACTATCCGAGACCGAGCGCGGCAGTGGCGGATTCGGTTCGACCGGAACCTGAGAAATCGGCGTCGCGGCTTTCAGCCGGACGAGAAGAGGCTTCGAGAGGCAGTTGTCATGATGCTGATGTCCCGGCGCTCCCTGCTTGCTATTGCTGCTGTCGTCGATGTCGCCCTCAATGCCCGGCCTGCGCCTGTTGCGGCTAAAACCCTTGCCGAACGCAACGGCCTGTCGCCGCGGCGGCTGGAGCCGTTGTTGCAGGCGCTGGTGCGAGAAGGCATCCTGAAAAGTTCGCGCGGTCCGCACGGCGGTTACGAACTGGCACGGGACCGCCGCCGCATCAACGCCGCCGATGTGGTGCGGGCAGCGATGACCATTCATGACGACGATCTCTCCGAACCACTGTCGCCCCTGGCCGAAACCGTGATCAGTCCCTGTGTCGATAAGGCTATGGAAGCGTTTCTGGCCACCTTGCAGGAGGTGACCGTTGCCGATCTGTGCGAGCGTTCCCACTCGACAGGTTTGTCGGGGGGGCGCTCATCGACATCAGATTTTACAATATAGAAATGTAAAAATTTTTTATTTATCAATTTTACTTGTAAATATGATATGAAAGACCATCTCTTGCGGACAATCGTGAGAGCTTGAGGGCTGTGCCCTTGCGATTCTCCCGATATCCCTTTCACTTCGCCTGTCTGGAGTCTCCCAATGTCTCACGCTTTCGTCCCGAAACAGGAAGCCGTCACCTACACCCCGGCTCGCGGTCGGATTTATGACACCATTACCGATACGATCGGCGCGACGCCGCTGGTACGTCTCGACCGACTGGCGAAGGAGAAAGGTGCCAATGTCGAAATCCTATTGAAGCTGGAATTCTTCAATCCGCTTGCCAGCGTCAAGGACCGGATCGGCGTCAGCATGATTGACGATCTCGAAGCACGCGGCCTCATCAGGCCGGGTTCTGTGCTGATCGAGCCGACCTCCGGCAATACTGGCATCGCGCTGGCTTTCGTTGCTGCGGCGCGCGGCTACAAGCTCATTCTCACCATGCCGGAAACCATGTCGGTGGAGCGGCGCAAGCTGCTGGCGTTCCTCGGCGCGGAACTGGTGCTAACCCCCGGCCCGCTCGGCATGAAGGGGGCCATCGCCAAGGCCGAAGAGCTTAATCAGGCGACCCCTGGCTCGATCATTCCGCAGCAATTCTCCAACCCAGCCAATCCGGCGATTCATCGCCGCACCACGGCGGAGGAAATCTGGACGGATACCGGCGGGCGGGTCGATATTTTTGTTGCTGGAGTTGGTACCGGCGGCACCATCACCGGCGTCGGTCAGGTTCTCAAGAAGCGCAATCCGAAGCTGTTCGTCGCTGCGGTCGAGCCGGAGGATTCACCCGTTCTTTCCGGAGGTCAGCCCGGCCCGCACAAGATTCAGGGCATCGGTGCCGGTTTCGTGCCCGCTGTGCTGGATCGCACGATCATCGACGAAGTGCTGACTGTCGGCAACCAGACTGCCTTCGACACGTCACGGCTGCTGGCGAAACTCGAAGGCATCCCCGGCGGTATCTCCACAGGGGCCAATGTCGCCGCTGCCCTGGAACTCGCCGCCCGCCCCGAGAACAAGGGCAAGCGCATCGTCACCGTCGCCCCGTCTTTTGCCGAGCGGTACTTGTCGACGGCATTGTTCGAAGGGGTGTAATTTCACCTCGTTTCATGCGAGAAAGGCGGCCTTCAAGGCCGCTTTTTTGTTGGATCATCCCGATGCCGCTCATCCCTGACTATGTCGTCGTCCATCGTCTGAACGGCGACTGTCTGCCCGATGCGATCCGCCCCATCGTCGCAGAAGCTCGGGCGGACGGGCATGAATTTGTCGACGGGCTGATCGAGCGCTGGACAAGCGGCGAGAACCATTTCTCCGGTATGGGCGAGGGGCTGTTTCTAGCGTGGCGCGACGCCTCGGAAGCGGAATTATGTGGCATTGCCGGGGTCGGGATTGACCCATACCTCAACGACCCGCAGATTGCCCGTCTACGCCATGTTTACGTAATGAAACGCTACCGCCGCCTCGGGCTTGCCGAGCGCCTCGTTCGTGCCTGCCTCGAGCAGGCGCGCGGGCATTTTCCGATCATCCGGCTCAGAACGGAGAATCCTGAAGCCGCAAGGGTTTACGAACGTATCGGCTTTACATCGGTTTCCGACCCAAGCGCGTCACACATTTGGAGAAGATATTGAATATAATATATTTATGTATAGATATTTATTTTGAAGTTTAAATAAGCCATAAAATTACAAAAGGAAATAAGTTAATTGTCACCATAACTAATATTTTATATATCAAGGGAATTTTAGGTTGCCGTTCTATGATATTTAAGGAGATGCCCTTGCGCCGGATAACACATTTTCTGCTGATTATATTTATGACATTAGTCTTGGCCTTGATGATGGTTTGGGCAGCGCTTGCGCTCTGGTACCGTTTCCCTACGCCGGAGCCGGGTCCGCTCCTTGCTGCCTTCGCCTTCACGCTGATCGGACTCACCACCATAATAGCTCTCTACCGGCGTTTTAGTTTCATCAAGCTTGCTCCGTTCTGCGTGGCATTTGCGGGGCTCCTGCTCTGGTGGAGCACGATCGAACCGCCACGGGATGCGCATTGGGCACCGGATGTCGCCAGACAAGTCACTGGCAGGATCGAAGGGGATGTCCTGACCCTGACGAATCTGCGCAACTTCGATTGGGGAAGCGACAACAAGCCGACAATCGAGAGATGGGAGACGCGGAGCTATGATCTTGGCAAGTTGCGCAGTCTCGATATCTTTCTTTCGTATTGGGGGGGGCCGGAGATGGCGCATGTCATTTTGAGCTTCGGTTTCCAGAACGGCGATTATCTGGCATGGTCCATAGAGGTGCGGCGGCGTGAGGGTGGGGAGTTTTCCCCCGTCGGGGATTTGTTCAAGAGCAATCCACTGATTATCGTTGCCGCAGACGAACGTGACGTCGTCGGTGTCCGCTCTGGCGTACGCGGCGAGGATGTTCAACTTTACCGTCTCAGAGCGCCGCCTCAGGAGGCCAGGAAATTGCTGCTGGAATATGTCACGGATGCCAATGCACTCGCGGAAAAGCCGCACTTTTACAATTCGATCACGACCAATTGTACCACCACCGTCATCCGCATGGCGCGTGTCGTCGGCGATGTCATCCCGTTCGACTGGCGCCTCATCGTCAATGGTTATCTGCCCGACTATATCTATGAACGCGGGGGTTTCGACACCCGGAAGTCGCTGGCAGAGATGAAGAAGCGGGCGCGTATAGGGCAAACTTCCATGCCAGCCCAGCCGGATTTTTCCCAACAGATCAGGATGAAAGCTCTGGGGCTTTAGAGCAATGTGCGTTTAAGTGGATACCGGTTAAACGTGAAAAACATTGTAAAATCAAAATATTAGAGCGTTTTGCGATTCCGTGTAGACGCAAAGCGCTCTAATGGCTCACCCGTTCATCGCCTCCTTGGCCCGTTCCGCCCGCTTGCGGTCGTTCGGGTCGAGGATCGCCTTACGCAGGCGGATGGATTTCGGCGTCACTTCCACCAGTTCGTCGTCCTGAATCCAAGCGAGCGCTTTTTCCAGCGTCATGCGGGTCGGCGGCGTCAGGCGCACGGCCTCGTCCTTGGAGGTGGTGCGGATGTTGGTGAGCTTCTTGCCCTTGAGTACGTTCACTTCGAGATCGTTCTCGCGGGTGTGTTCACCAACGATCATGCCCTGATAGACGCGCCAGCCCGGTTCGATCATCATCGGGCCACGATCTTCCAGATTCCACATCGCATAGGCTACCGCCTCGCCCTGATCGTTGGAGATCAGCACGCCGTTACGCCGCCCGGCGATCTCGCCACGGAACGGACCGTATTCGTGGAACAGGCGGTTCATAATCGCTGTGCCGCGGGTGTCGGTCATCAGTTCGCCCTGATAGCCGATGAGGCCGCGGGTCGGGGCGTAAAATACGAGGCGCAGACGGTCGCCGCCGGAGGGGCGCATCTCCACCATTTCGGCCTTGCGCTCGGACATCTTCTGTACGACGACGCCGGAAAATTCCTCGTCGACGTCGATAACGACTTCCTCAATCGGCTCCAGCGTTTCGCCTGTGGCTTCATTGGTTTTGAACACTACGCGCGGGCGCGACACGGCAAGCTCGAAGCCTTCGCGGCGCATGGTCTCGATCAGGATGGCGAGCTGTAATTCGCCCCGGCCAGATACTTCGAACGAATCCTTGTCCGCAGATTCGGATATCTTCAGCGTCACATTTCCTTCCGCCTCGCGCAGCAGACGGTCGCGAATCACGCGGCTCGTTACCTTGTCGCCTTCGGTACCGGCGAGCGGGCTGTCATTGACGATAAACGACATGGTGACGGTCGGCGGATCGATAGGCTGCGCTGGCAGCGGCGTATCGGTCTCAAGGGCGCAGAACGTGTCGGCGACGGTGCCTTTGGTCAGTCCGGCGATGGCGATGATATCGCCCGCCTCGCCAACCTCGATCGGCTGGCGCTCGATGCCACGGAAGGCGAGGATTTTCGATACGCGACCCTGCTCCAGCACGTTACCGTCGTGGCCCAGCACCTTGATGGTCTGGTTCGGCTTCACAGTGCCGGAAGTGACGCGCCCGGTGATGATGCGACCCAGAAACGGGTTGGCTTCAAGAATGGTGCCGAGCATCCGGAACGGTCCGTCCTCGACCCTGGCCTGTGGAACGTGCTTCAATACGAGATCGAACAGTGGTGCCATACCCTGATCCTGCGGTCCGTCAGGGCTTTCCGCCATCCAGCCATTGCGGCCTGAACCGTAGAGAATCGGGAAGTCGAGTTGTTCGTCAGTGGCGTCGAGCGCCGCGAACAGGTCGAACACCTCGTTGATGACTTCCTGATGGCGGGCGTCGGAGCGGTCGACCTTGTTGACGACGACAATTGGCTTCAGGCCAATTTTCAGTGCCTTGGAAACGACGAACTTGGTCTGGGGCATCGGCCCTTCGGCGGCATCAACCAACACGATGGCACCATCCACCATGTTGAGGATGCGCTCGACCTCGCCGCCGAAATCGGCATGGCCGGGGGTATCGACGATATTGATGCGCGTATCTTTCCACACTACCGACGTCGCCTTGGCGAGAATGGTGATGCCGCGCTCACGTTCGAGATCGTTCGAGTCCATCACCCGTTCGACGACGCGCTGGTTTTCGCGGAACGCGCCCGATTGCTGGAGCAGCTTGTCAACGAGGGTGGTCTTGCCATGATCGACGTGAGCGATGATGGCTATGTTGCGCAGTTTCATCAATATTATCCCGAGGCATTCGCGTCTGAACGGGAAAAAACCCGTGTCAGAAATACAATAATAACCCAGCAAATTCCGCCAGAACGGAGTTCCCGCCCGGACTGATCAACGGAGCTTTCTTAAAGGTCAAGCTATGCCCGCAATGGTCTGATGCTCTGACAAACGGTGATGGGGTCACCGCATCGCGCCCAGATGCGAGCGGCGTGCCATAAACCGTTAATGGCATGGCGGCAATAGGACGAGACGCAGTTTCAGCAAAAAAACCGGACGAAAGTCAAAATCTTTAAAAGCTCAGACCTTCAGAAGTCCAGGCTTTTCATCTACCGTTTTGTGCGCCTGACTGGCTCAGTATCTGGAACCGTCGGTCCAACTCCGCGGGCGCGAATATTTCTTGATGCGGACGATAGCCCCCGTAACCGGGTTCATGTCAGCTTCAATCTTTCTGCCGCGGGCATCCCGACCTTCGATCTCATAGCACGAACCGTCCCGCTCGATCTCGGTCACCCGGTATCCGAGCCTTTCCGCCTTGGCGATAGCCTCGCTCACGTTCATCCATTCATGGCGCGGCCTGCTCGTGCAATAATCGCGTGCCAGAACTGGCGATGCGAGAAACAGGATGGCGCCTGCAACAGCAATTCCGAATGTGGTTGTTCCCGACATGACAGCCTCTTTTCACGGTCAGGAGCGGCTTATCCGTCCAAAACTCCCGACAG
Source organism: Microvirga sp. (assembly GCA_031547465.1). GTDB lineage: Bacteria > Pseudomonadota > Alphaproteobacteria > Rhizobiales > Beijerinckiaceae > Hohaiivirga. The sequence continues at coordinate 19,433 of JAVBRX010000104.1, forward strand.
ACCTCTTTATTGGCGAAACATCCGGCATTGTAAAGCTCTCGGAGGACATCGCAGCTTTGCCATAGCCTTGGTTTTCGGGGGGATTGCGATAACGTTCACCAGAGCCTGAATGTCGTGACCCATATATCTGTTCGCCGCGCACCAGCCAGATGATTTCGTATACGATACGCAAACTTTGTCTGCCTTTGCAAAAAATCCCGTATCTGCCGCAGGACGAGGCACAACCCGCGAACCGTACGGCTTCAGAGACAATCTGATCGGAGATCGAGTGTATCCGTAATGATATCTCATCGGCGGTATTAAATTTTCTCTGAAATATAATTTCGCAAGAGTGAACCAAAGTTTAACTCACCAAGACCTGCCCCAAGTTTGTCGGCTAATTTCCCACATAAACTTAAGCTTTAATCGACGATAAGCCTTTACGAATGGGGAGCGCCGCAGGCTATAGTCAGAACAGCATGATTCGAGAGTTGCTTGTCATGTAGAGTTTTTCACAGGATGCGGAAAAAGAGTTCAAAGTATCTTGTCTGGTTGCCTTCCTAGTAAAACGCCTTAGTCGTTAATAAAGAATCTGTTGCCTATTCTATCTGGTAGCGTTGTTGCAGCATGGTGCCCTTGCAGTATGATTAAAAGTAACGGCGCTACGGGTTTTACGAAATATACTCAGCGCTCTCCGCGAAATGTAGATTGTAATACAGGTAATTCGATGGCTTTGCTCGATATCGAAATAAGTCCGGTCCGCATCGAACATCCGCTCGATGTCATAGAACGGGTGGCCAATACGCAGGACTGGATGTTCGACCGCGTCGATATCGACGAAATATCGGTTTGTGTCTCCGGACAATGGGCGGATTATCATGTCTCCTTCACCTGGCTCGAAGATGTCGAGGCGATCCATATCGGCTGCGCGTTCGATCTGAAGGTGAAAGAGGCGCGGCTCGCTGAAATGCTGCGCCTCGTGGCGTTGATCAATGAACAGCTCTGGGTCGGCCATTTCGACCTGTGGAGCAGTGAAAACATCGTCATGTTCCGTCATGCACTGATCCTGACGGACGGCGCGGAGGCTAATTCGGGGCAATGCGAAGCCATGCTGGAGGCCGCCATTAGTGCCTGTGAGCGGTATTATCAGGCGTTCCAGTTCGTACTCTGGGCCGGAAAGTCGGCCCGTGATGCCCTCGACAACGTTCTGTTCGAAACCGAAGGCCGCGCTTGAACGACTTCCGGCGAGGCTTTCTTTAATGCCCCTCGAACGTGGTCAGTGTGCGCACCATCACATCCAGTGCCTTCAGTTTATCGGCACCGCCGAGGTCCGGCAGGTCGACGATAAAACAGGCAGCGACGAGATCAGCGCCGATCTTGCGTAAGAGTTCTGCCGCCGCCACGGCGGTGCCGCCGGTGGCAATCAGGTCATCGATCAGAACGATGCGTTCACCCGGCTTCACGGCGTCGGCGTGAATTTCCATTTCATCGACGCCGTATTCCAGCGAATAAGCGATACGCACCGTTTCATGCGGTAGCTTGCCCTTCTTGCGAATCGGTACGAACCCGGCGGAAAGCTGGTGCGCCACCGCTCCGCCGAGGATGAAGCCGCGCGCCTCGATCCCCGCCACCTTGTCGATCTTGCTGCCAGCAAACGGCGTCACTAGCTCGTCCACAGCGCGGCGGAATGCCTTGGCGTCGCCGAGCAGCGTGGTGATGTCGCGAAAAACCACTCCTGGTTTCGGATAATCCGGAATCGAGCGGATGGAGGCGCGCAAGGCGGTATCGAACTGGCGATCCATGGAAAATCCTTCAAACGATGGGCCGTACCGGGCCAGACACGCAAATCATCCTATCATAGAACATCTTACCCCCGGACGGGAAGCAGGATTACGCGCGCTCTTCTGCCCGTGAAGGCCCGCTTTGGATCAATGTCCACCGCATGATCAACCCGAGTATCGGCATGAGGACGATTGGATAGATGAAGAACAACAGGGAAAACACCTGCGCTCCCATCGTGTTCAGTTCGCCGACAGGGTTTGTCCTGAGCCATCCGAGCATGAGACAGGCGACAACCCAGCTCAGAAACGCAAAACGGAACAGGAAGGAAGCTATCCAAAATGAAATGCCACCTGTGGCATTCTTTGGCCTGAAGTAATCGAACATAGGTATGAATAAAAAATGCCGAATGCAGATAACAGCAGCGTGACACCGATTGCCTTGCCGGGGAAGGCCCGAAGGATGGAAAAATATGGCGTTAAATACCATTCAGGAACAATTCTGTACGGGATGCTATAGTAATTCGCCGGTGTATAACTCTCTGCAAGACCAAGGTAATCGGGCAAAAAACATACGAGATAGGCGAGGGCGATGAGCCACGGGCAAAGAGACAACAGCGTTCTGAGGATACCTGATCCCCAATAGATCTGCCCTGAAACGATGTTTGATGGCTCCACGGCCCTGAACGTGAACTGCAGCCACATCAGCACGATGGCAAGGCCGAGGATGAAAACCGGCAGCCAATAATGAGCGGAAGTGAAGTTACGGATCGTTGGATCGCCGAGGAGATAGCCACTCCTGACAAACTCGACGATTTCAGTACCATGGGGCAAAACCGACAACAGGTTTGTCAACACCGTTCCCACCCAAAGGCTCATCTGCCCCTAGGGCAGGATGAAACCGAGGAAGGCTGTAATCGCGATCAGGTAATAGGCGAATACGCTCAAGATCCAGGATACGCCGGAGACTTTGTAGCTGTCATGCCAGATACTGAAAAACAGATTCAGACAGATGGCGGCGAACAGGTAATGTGTGCCGTTGATGTGCAGCCTTCGAAGGAGTTCGTCGGAAAGTCCCATACGCATGAGGGTGATGGTGGAATCGTAAGCGGAGGCAACGGTTGGCGTGTAGAGCGACGCCATGGCAAGCGCCGGTCGCGCATTGCAGCAGGAGCAGGAAGAGGATGGCCGTGCCGAATGTCTGCCAGTAGGTTCTGTTGCCGTTACCGTTCATGTGCCCCCAAGCCGCCGATATCGAGGCCTTGCTACCATTTCAATACCCTGCCGGCGACGGCATCGAGGCGCTTCAGAAGCTCCGGGTCGCGCATGGCTTTGGCGGTGACGATAGCGTGATCGAGCGCCCGGTCGGAACCGACAGGGCAGGGTATGCGCTCTGCCGGGAAGTTCCGCGCCAGCCGCGCCAGCAGGCGCAGCACGGCAAGGCGGTTACGTTCCATGACAGCGATAATGGATTTCATATCGACATTGTCGTGATCTGGGTGCCAGCAATCGAAATCCGTCACCATGGCAATTGACGCATAGGTAATCTCGGCTTCACGGGCAAGCTTCGCCTCCGGCATGTTGGTCATGCCGATCACGTCATACCCTTGCGCACGATAGGTCTGCGATTCCGCCAGGCTGGAGAATTGCGGCCCTTCCATGCAAAGATAAGTACCGCCGAGCGTTATCGGAATGCCCTCTGCCGAAGCGGCTTCGGAGATCTGCTTCTGCAACGATGGCCCAACCGGGTGCGCCATTGACACATGCGCGACGCAGCCCTTGCCGAAGAATGAGGTTTCCCGTTTGAATGTCCGGTCGACAAATTGATCGACAAGCACGAAGGTTCCCGGCGGCAGACTCTCACGGAACGAGCCGCAGGCGGAAACGGATACCAGATCCGTCACCCCGGCTCGTTTCAGGGCGTCGATATTGGCGCGATAATTGATATCGGACGGTGACAGGGCATGGCCGCGCCCGTGCCGGGGCAGGAATACGATTTCCGTTGTGCTGATTTGCCCCCGGTACAAAATGTCGGATGGCGTTCCCCATGGCGATGAAACGGCCTCTTCCCGCACGTCCTTCAGCCCCGGCAGGTCGTAGATTCCCGATCCGCCGATGATACCCAGCACCGCTTTCGTCATTCTCGCCCTCGATTTTCGTAGCCCAAATGAAAACAGGGGCGCAACGGCCCCTGTTTCCGAATTATTAGAAACTTACCAGGCATCAGCCCAGCCGCTTCGCTTCTTCATAAGCCCGCCGCCACAGCTTGTTCTTTACGAGATAAAGCAGGCCGGTCAACAGGATCAGGTACATGATAACGTAGAAACCGAGCCGCTTGCGCGCCTCCAGATGCGGGTCTGCCGCCCAAGAGAGGAATGCCGTTACGTCTTTGGCATACTGGTCGACCGTTTGCGGCGCGACTGGATTGCCGTCCGCGCCCTTCGGATAATCAAACTGATCATCGAAGATCGGTTGCGGCATGGCGATAGCATTACCGAGGAAATACTTGTTGTAGGCCGTGCCGGTGAAGTCATCCGGCGGTGTTTCGTAGCCGGTCAGCAGCGCATGGATGTAATCCTGACCGTTTTCCGAATATTGCGTGAACATGTCGGTGATGAAGTAGGGGAAACCGCGCTCATAGGTGCGCGCCCGTGTAATCAGCGACAGATCCGGCGGAGCCTTGCCACCGTTCGCGTATGCTGCGGCAAGGTCGTTCGGGAACGGCGATGGGAAGTGATCGGCGGGCTTGCCGGGACGCTCCATCGGCTCGCCCTTGTCGTCAAGGCCGCCCTTGATGGTGTATTCTGCGGCAATCGCCGTCATTTCCTTCTCGCTCAGTTCCGGCCCGCCGGGTTCGGACAGCGAACGGAAAGCGAGATATTTCATGCCGTGACAAGTCTGGCAGGATTCCCGATAGATCTTCAGACCACGCTGCAACTGGTCGCGGTCGAACTTGCCGAACGGCCCGGAAAAGCTCCACGACATCTGCGGCGGCGTCGGCTGCTCGCTTTCGGCGAAGGCCGGAGCCGCTCCGAGCAGGGCCACCAGAGCGCCAGCGAGGAAAACAGTATGTTTCATCATGTTTCTCTCCTCTCGACCGCTCAATGCGCCGCCGAAGCAGTTGTCCCGCCGTGCTTGCTCAGCACGTCGTCCAGAATGGACGCTGGCAGGGGCTTGGTCTTCTCGAAGAAGCCGAGTGCGGGCAGGATGGCGATGAAATACAGGAAGTAATAAATCGTACCGATCTGCGATGCGATGGTGTAGTACCCACCGATCGGCTTGGCACCAAGCCAGCCAAGCACGAGGCAATCGATAACCCACAGCCAGAAGAAGATTTTGAATACCGGGCGATACTTGCCGGAGCGCACCTTGGAGGTATCGAGCCACGGTAGGAACGCGAGGATCGCAATCGCCATCACCATGGCAATGACGCCGATCAGCTTGTTCTCGATAGAGCGCAGGATCGCATAGAACGGCAGGAAGTACCATTCCGGCACGATATGGTTCGGCGTCACGTCCGGATTGGCCGGGATGAAGTTATCTGCATGGCCGAGATAGTTCGGCATGTAGAACACAAACCAGCAGAAGGCTATCAGGAACAGGCAGACGGAGGCCACGTCCTTCATCGTCATGTACGGATGGAAGGTGAGCGAATCCTTCGGTGTCTTGATCTCGACGCCGGAAGGATTGTTGTTGCCGACGACATGCAGCGCCCAGACGTGCAGGACACTGATGCCGAGGATCATGAACGGCAGCAGGTAATGCAGCGAGAAGAACCTGTTGAGTGTCGGGGTGCTGACCGAGAAACCGCCCCAGATGTATTCTTTCACCGTGTCTCCGACCAGCGGAATGGCCGATACCAAGCTGGTGATCACAGTCGCCGCCCACATGCTCATCTGCCCCCAGGGCAGGCTGTAGCCGAGGAAGGCGGTGCCCATCATCAGGAAGTAGATGACGACGCCAAGGATCCACAACACTTCACGCGGAGCCTTGTAGGAGCCGAAAAACATGCCGCGGAAGATGTGGATGTATACGGCGAGGAAGAAGAACGATGCCCCGTTGGCGTGCATGTTGCGCAGCAACTCGCCGTAAGGCACGTCACGGATGATGGTGACGAAGGAGTTGAACGCCTCTTTGGTGTCGGAGACGTAGAACATCGCCAGGAAAATGCCGGTCGCCAGCTGAATGATCAGCATGGTGAACAGCACTGCCCCGAACGTCCACCAGTAATTCAGATTGCGCGGAACGGGGAAGACGATGAAGGAGGAATGCAACAGGCCGAGGATCGGAAGACGGCTCTCAAACCACTTGGCGAGACCGCTCTTCGGGACATAGGCATTGGAATGTTGGCTCATGGGAGGTCGCCTGACTGTTCGAAATCGCCGGGAGGGTTACGCCACGTTGTCGACTTTTTCGACACCGATGCGGATCTTCGAATCGGAGAGGAAGACATACGGCGGAAGGTTCAGATTGGTCGGTGCCGGTCCCTTGCGGATGCGTCCTGAAGTATCGAAGACGGAACCGTGGCACGGACAAAACCAGCCATCGTACTCCCCCTGATGCCCGAGCGGCACGCAGCCGAGGTGAGTGCAGTTGCCGAACACGACAAGCCATTGCTCATGGCCTTTCTTGACACGGTCGGCATCGCTTTGCGGATCGGGGAGGGTCTTGACGTCGACGTCCTGGGCAGCCTTGATTTCGGCCGCCGTGCGATGGCGGACGAAAATCAGCATATCGCGCCATCTTACCTTGGTGATCTGCCCTTCGGCGATGGGCGCAAGATCGACATCGACCGGTGCGCCGTTGGCGATGGTCTGGGCGTTCGGTCCCAGAGAAGCAATGAAAGGCCAAGCGGCGAACGCCACACCGACAGCAGCGACGGCTCCGGTAGCAATGAACAGAAAATCACGCCGCGTAGGCTCAACGGAAATGGAGGTATCGGCCACGGGGCCCTCCTGCAACCTTTTCGACTACGATTGCGCGCCGGGTTCTCGACCGCGGGAAACCATTTCGGGAGAGAGTTTGCCCCACCTCTCGGGAAGGCACACCGGCAGGTCGCCAGCACGCACGCCTCGGCAGGATGCCGCTTGCGTGGTCGTTCTTTGCCATGGTGTCGCAAGCGTGTCCATAGCGTTTGTTAAATCTGGAAGAATGAAAAGGCGATTTTATTGCGCCCAGGATTGCCGGATGCGCAATTTTCGTGAAATGCAAGGAAAACTCACGGGTTGAATCGGTGTCTGCCGATTTGATATATATCATTTTGGAGATTGAAAAGTTGCGTCTTGCCCTGTATCAGCCGGACATTCCCCAAAACACTGGAACGATTCTGCGCATGTCAGCCTGCCTCGATGTTGCCGTCGATATCATTGAGCCGGCGGGATTCGATGTTTCCGACCGTAATCTGCGCCGTTCCGGCCTCGATTATCTCGACCATGTGGCGATAGAGCGCCATGTGTCATGGCAGGCATTCGATACGTGGCGCATATCGAAGGGGCATCGGCTGGTGCTGGCGACGGTGACGGGGGCAGACGCTTACACGGCGTTTTCATTCACACCCATGGATACGATCCTGATGGGCCGCGAATCTGCCGGCGTCCCTGAAGCCGTACACGCGGCTGCCGATGCCCGGGTTCTGATCCCGATGCGCCCTGGTATGCGCTCGCTCAATATCGCCGTTTCGGCGGCGATGATCGTCGGCGAGGCGCTGCGGCAGACGGGTTGGCCGGAATAGCGCTGTTTGCGGAACCTGCGGCCCTTTCCAGCTGCATCGATGCTATCTATGATTGCTTGCAATTTATTGTGTCAGGACATCTGCCGTGAACAATGCCTCCAATAGCGCCCCCCTTCCACCATCGGATGGCGTCGGTCCGACCGGGCTTAGCGGTTGGCTGGCTCTTCTTATGACCTCGCTGGTTCTCGTATGCCTTTATTTGAGCTATCGCCTCGCGTTTGAAGATATTGCCGCGATCAAGATCTTCGCAGAGAAAGGTGATACCACTTTTGTTGCCGTTACGATCTTTCGCGCTATTGCCGAGACTGCCATCATTACCCTCGGCGTCTCGATCGTAGATGCCTACTTTTCACGGCATAGAAATTTTCAAAAATATTTTATTGCCTGGTTTGTAGTATTATTGTTATCGACCATCGTATGGGAAAGCTATTTCGTCCTTGCGAGCGAGGGTTATATAAGGTTTAAATATGCTAAGGCTGCTTTTGCTTATACATGTGTTGGAGTGTGTTATCTTCTAACCGCACGCCGTGTGAGAAATACGTTTTCCTGATAAAGTACGGCAGATAGAATTCTGATGCTCGATAAAAACCGGCGGCCTTTAGAAAGGCCGCCGGTTTTTAATTGTTAGGGCCGCTTAGCGATCCCCGATCTTCTGTTCAGCTTATGAGCGGTTCTTCTTGAAGAACGCCAGCGCCACTTCCGGGAACACGGCGTAGCTCAACACATCTTCGGTTGCGACTCCGGGGTAGCCCTTTTCCGCCAATTCCTGCCGCAGCTTTTCCATCTGCGGCTTGATCCTGTTGGCCGGCCGCTCGGTGATGATCTCCGCGCCGCCGATGATCTGGTCCTTTACCTCCGGATTGATCGGTCCCGGGGGCTTGCCGTAGAAGCCGCGGGCGAGATCGCGCACTTCGTTCGGCACGGTTGCATAGCGCTTGCCGAAACCGACATTGAACGCCGCCATTGAGCCGACGATCTGGCTGGTGGGAGTGACGAGAGGCGGATAGCCGATATCGGCGCGCACCTTCGGCATTTCTTCGAGGAGCGCCTGATACTTGTCGGCCCAGCCCTGCTGTGCCAGTTGCGAACGCAGATTGGAGAGCATGCCGCCCGGAATCTGGAAGGTGAGAACCTTGGTATCGACGTCGAACGCCGTGTTCAGATTGAAGTCCTTGGCCAGATTCTTCTTCACTTCACGGAAGTAATCGGAGATCGGGAACATGTCCTCCTTGACGAGACCGGTGTCGCGCGGATGGCCCTCGAAGGTCGCGACGAGCGATTCAGTGCAGGGCTGCGACGTGCCGTTGGCGAATGGGGCAAGGGCGCAATCCACTACATCGGCCCCGGCCTCCGCCGCCTTCAGATAGGCCATGGAGCCCATGCCGCTGGTATAGTGCGTATGGATATGTACCGGCAGATGCTTGGTCTTGGGGTTTTTCTTGAAGCGGGTGACAAGTTCAAAAGCCACATAAGGCGCGATCAGTCCGGACATATCTTTGATGGCGAGAGAATCGACGCCGCGCGCGGCAAACTCTTCCGCCAACTTCTCGAAATCGTCGAGGGTGTGATACGGGCTGATGGTATAAACGCACGCGCCTTGCACATGCGCGCCGGTCTTCTTCGCTGCCTTGATCGACGTTTCGAGGTTGCGCACATCGTTGAGCGCATCGAAGATACGGATGACGCTAATGCCGTTTTCGACCATCTTGTGGACGAAGCTCTCAACCACATCGTCGGCGCAATGGTTATAACCGAGGATGTTCTGGCCGCGCAGCAGCATGGAAATCGGTGTCTTCGGCAGACGGGCACGCAATTTGCGCAAGCGGTCCCACGGATCTTCGTTCAGGAAGCGCAGGCAGGTGTCAAAGGTTGCACCGCCCCAGGCTTCCAATGCCCAGTAGCCGATATTGTCCAGCTCCTCGAGCGCCGGCTCCATGTCCGAATACCGCATACGTGTCGCCGCCAGCGACTGGTGCCCGTCGCGCAACACGGTTTCCATGATGTTCAACGGCTTCACGCCCTTGGCGTCAGCCTCCCTGTACCGTGGCTTGATAGGCGCATAAGACATGGCGATCTCCTGAAGGATGAGAGAGTTTGTCGGGCGGCCAGTTGGCAAGCCCGATTGTGGTTAAACAGATTACAAGGCGGTTTGGCTCCGGTCGGCGGCATAGAAATGGAGCGGGCAGAATGCCTGTGCCAACAGGCGGGCGGATTTCGCCATCGCCCCGTAGCCATCGCTGAAGCCCGTTGAAAAGTGCATCGGCATGGACCTTAGTTTCCGAAAGGAAGCGGCGCGACTGTAATCTCCTTTGATCGCAAGGACAATTGCCAAGGCTGAAACGCTTGTTGCAAGGCAAACAAATGCAAAGAGGGCGATTCGACAAAAGGTGGGAATGATAAGGCCTTGCCGGTCGGATGAGAAAAATGCCGCACCCTCGGCGGCATCGGTCATTCAGGCGCGGGCCAGCTCCCGCAGGCCCAGCCGAATCAAGGTTTTGGCTTCCGTTGCGTCACCTGCCTGCTTCATGGCGGCGGCAACGGCAGCCGCAGCCATCGGGCGGGCATAGCCAAGGTTGACCAGTGCCGAGACGGCATCCGCCACCGCGCGCGGCGCATCGTCCCTCTCAACTGAATCGGCAAGACGAATCACTGCCGGATCGATGGAGGCAAAGGCCGGAGCCTTGTCCTTCAGTTCGCTGACGATTCGCTGCGCCAGTTTCGGTCCGACCCCCGGCCCGCGCGCTACGGCGTGCTTGTCGCCGGTGGCGATAGCGCTGGCGAGCGCTCCCGGGTCGAGAGCCGACAGAAGGCCGAGCGCCACTTTCGCGCCAACGCCCTGCACTGTCTGCAACAGGCGGAACCATTCCCGTTCCGTGTCCGAGCGAAAACCGAACAGGCGAATCATGTCTTCACGCACATGCGTCTCGATCGCCAGCATCGCCGCTTCGCCCACGGGCGGCAGGTTCTGCAATGTGCGTGCCGAACAATGCACCACGTAGCCGACCCCCTGCACGTCGAGGATGATAAAATCCTCGCCATACGAATCGACGATGCCCTTCAGTTTTCCGATCACATCCGTCTCCGATGAACGAATCGACATATATGCCTTTGCTATAGCATTGTTCATTATTCCTGTGGTCTCGACAGGCAGAACAACGATTCATCACCAGAAACAATCCGGCTTTAGCAATCTGGCTTTTCTCGGCCTCCGCCGATAAGGACAGAGGAACATCCTTTCTATCCCCCTGCACCGGATGAGAAACAGAACCTCGCCATGTTGCTTCCTCTCCGCCAGACACTGCTCACCGGCTTCGGTCTTGTCGCCCTGATGACTGCCGCAACAGCGAAGGAGCTTCTTCCCGGCGACCAGCCAGTCTTCACTCCCGGCATTTACCAGTCGGAAAGTCGCAACAGCAAATTTCCGGATACGGGTGCGAAAACCGCCGTGTGTATTTCGAGCGCCAGTGCGGAGGATTTCATCAACGACACGCGCAAGCAATACGAGAGTACACCGCATTTTCTGAAAGCCTGCACCCTTGGCCCTACCATGCGCGTTTATCAAGGTTACGCTTTCGCCATGGACTGCAAAGGATCGGGGCAACTCCTCACTTTTCGCTTCACCGGCGATCTGATCATCAGTGAAATCGCGACACAGATCACGAGGAGCAAAAAGCACTCATCGACATCTGTGACTTTCCTCAAGAGGGTCGGAAATTGTTCCGGTCTTGGCGAACGCGGCGCATGAGGTTTTATACATTGGAATTGAGCGCGATCCGTGAGAGCTTTGCCCTTCGGTTAATTCCTGCCCCTCTCCAGATTGCGCGTTTTGCGATGATGCGCATGGGTAATCGCGACGGCAAGAGCATCGGCGGCATCGGCCCCGTTTGAATCGGCTTTGGGCAATAACACACGAATCATCGCCTGCACCTGCGTCTTGTCGGCGTGGCCGGTGCCGACCACCGTCTTCTTCACCAGATTGGCGGCATATTCGGCGACGTCGAGGCCGGAAAGCGCCGGAACCAGCAGCGCGATTCCACGCGCATGGCCGAGCTTCAGGGTCGATTGCGCATCCTTGTTGACGAAGGTCTCCTCCACCGCCGCCTCGTCCGGTTGATGGTCGGCGATCACCGCCGACAGGCCGTCGTGCAGGTCGCGCAAGCGCTCTGCCAGCGAGCGCTTGCTGTCGGATTGGATCGTGCCGCTGGCGACATACGAGAGTTTCGTGCCGTCGACGATGATCACCCCCCAGCCGGTGTGGCGCAGGCCCGGATCGATGCCGAGAATCTTGACCGGAGGGGAAAGAGCCATCTGCTGCCTTCATAAAAAATAACGCGGGCGGTTCCGTGAAGAACGCCCGCGCTTGTCATATCATCACGGGCGACATTCAGCCGCTCAGCTTCTCCAGAAGTGCATCGGACACTTCGAAGTTGCCGTAGACGTTCTGCACGTCGTCGTGATCCTGAAGAGTTTCCATCAGCTTCATCAGCTTTTCGCCGGTTTCGTCGTCAACCGCGATCATGTTCTGCGCTTTCCAGATCAGCGCCGATTTGTTCGGCTCGCCGAATCTGGCTTCCAGAGCCTTAGACACCTCATTGAGCTGTGTCTGCTCACAGTAGATTTCGTGGCCGTCCTCGGAGGATTCAACATCGTCGGCTCCGGCTTCGACCGCCGCTTCCAGCATAGTGTCGGCATCGGCAACCTTGGCGTCGAACTCGATCAGCCCGACCCGATCGAACATGAACGCCACCGCGCCGGTTTCGGCCATGTTGCCGCCGAACTTGGTGAAGTAGGAGCGGATATCGGAGGCGGTGCGGTTGCGGTTGTCAGTCATTGCTTCGATAATGAATGCTGCTCCGGCAGAGCCGTAGCCCTCGTAACGGATTTCTTCGTAATTATCGCCTTCGCCGCCGGCGGCCTTGTTGATGGCGCGCTGGATGTTGTCCTTCGGCATGTTTTCAGCCCGGGCGGCAATCATTGCGGCGCGCAGGCGCGGGTTCATGTCCGGGTCCGGCATACCGAGCTTGGCGGCAACGGTGATTTCGCGGGCGAGCTTGGAGAACAGCTTGGACTTCTGCGCGTCCTGCCGTCCTTTGCGGTGCATGATGTTCTTGAACTGTGAATGTCCGGCCATAGGGCCTCCAGCAATGCAGACGGCTCACACCCCCTTGAGCGGGGCAGGCGGTCTGCTTCAGACGGAATAATGGGTTCGGGCCGTATATAATCCGCCTCCGGCAAAACGCAAAAGGAAAGCCGCGCCCTACTCCCAGAAATACGGGCGGCTTTCCGCAAGATTGGGGCCGATGCGCACCGCCGCTACCTTGGCGGCAAGCCCGGTGGCATCATTGGTCTCCACGGCGATGCCGCATAAGGTGCCTTTGCCTAAGGCAGGTTCGAGGCGCGAGCCGGGGGTCTTCTGGATGAAGCGGCGCACCGCTTCCTCCTTCTGCATTCCGAGCACCGAATCATAATCGCCGCACATGCCAGCATCCGACATATAGGCGGTGCCGTTCGGCAGAATACGATGGTCTGCCGTCGGCACATGCGTATGCGTGCCGACGACGAGCGACACCCGTCCGTCGAAGTGCAGACCCGCCGCTTCCTTCTCGCTGGTCGCCTCGGCATGGAAGTCTACGACGATCGCATCTGCCACCCGGCGCAACGGGCATTGTGCAATTTCGCGCTCGATGACCGCGAACGGATCATCGAGGGCATCCATGTAAAGGCGGCCCATGGCATTGACGATCAGCACCCGTCTGCCGGTGTCGGTGTCGATCAGGGCAGCGCCGCGCCCCGGTGTTCCATCCGGGTAATTGGCCGGACGGAGCAGGCGCTTCTGCCGGTCGATGAACACCAATGCCTCGCGCTGGTCGAAGGAATGGTTGCCAAGTGTCACCGCATCGGCACCATGGGCCAGCAGATCGTCAACGATGGCCTCAGTAATTCCGAATCCGGAGGCGGCATTCTCGCCGTTGATGATTACGCAGTCGAGCCGCCAATCCCGTCGCAATTGCGGCAGGTGCTCCGTCACTGCCGCCCGGCCCGGTCGCCCGACGATATCGCCCAAGAACAACAGCCGCATCGTTTCTTCATCCTTTGCCGGTTTACTGTTTGCGCCATGCTTTACAGGATTAAACGGATGCTGCGAACCCGGCAATCGGGCGTATAGCCAACAGTGCTACTGGAACAGGGCCAATCCGTTCTCCGTAGCTACACCATCGAGCCGTCGGTCATGCGCCTCCATCGGCACCTGCCCGGTTTCCTGCACGGAAAAAGCAAGTCCAATCGCTATAACCGGTCTCTCCTGGCAAAGTGTCGTCAGAGCGGCATCGTAATAGCCCTTGCCATAGCCGATCCGCCCGCCGGATTGATCAAAGGCGACAAGAGGCGCAAGCACGATGTCCGGAAAAATAATGGGGGAAGCGGCTGGTGGCTCGCTCAGGCCGAATTCGCCTGTCTCAAGCGGTTCTCCTGGCCGCCACGCACGAAATGTTATTGCGCCTGCCTTGAGCCGCGGCAGGGCGAGAACGATGCCGCGTTCCGCCAGCATTTCAAGGATCGGGAGCGGATCAGTCTCGCTGCGGATCGGCCAGTAGGCGGAAACGCTGCGAAAGCCATTGCCGGTGAGAAACGGCATAACGTTTTCGGCGATGCGGTGGGAGAAGACGCCGCGGGCCTCGGACGAAAGCCCATTACGCCGCGAGAGGGCGGCTATGCGCAGGGCAGCCTTCGATGCGGCAATGGAATGATCGGTCATGAATGCAACGAAATGAAGAAAGAAAGCACGGAGCCACAAAAGCCGTTGGAGAAGCGATCCCGGGAAACCTACAGCGTAGGTGGGCGCCGTTTGTTCAGGTCCACGGACCTGATCAGGGACAGCTCCCGTTGGGATCGTAAGGCCCCGGGGAAAAAGTCTCCTGACGAACCCCGCAGCTCCGCACCGATTATGTAATACATCGGGCCGCCTCACGCCAGAGGGCAGGGCAGCATTTTCGCGCCGGTTTGAACTTTCCGAACGCAACCTCACGCCAAAAGAAAGTGGCCGAACTGGCCCCTTTTACAATACTTTGGGCCTGTAAGATTTAATTATCCAGGAAGCTCCGCAATTTGCGGCTGCGTGACGGATGTTTGAGCTTGCGCAGCGCCTTGGCTTCGATCTGGCGGATGCGTTCGCGCGTCACCGAGAATTGCTGGCCGACCTCTTCGAGGGTGTGGTCGGTATTCATGCCGATGCCGAAGCGCATGCGCAGCACACGTTCCTCGCGCGGAGTGAGCGAAGCCAGCACTCGGGTCGTTGTTTCGCGCAGGTTCGATTGAATGGCGGCGTCGATGGGCAGAATGGCGTTCTTGTCTTCGATGAAATCGCCGAGATGCGAATCCTCTTCGTCGCCGATCGGCGTTTCGAGCGAAATCGGTTCCTTGGCGATTTTCAGAACCTTGCGCACTTTCTCCAGTGGCATCGCCAGCTTTTCGGCCAGGTCCTCCGGCGTCGGCTC
>JAVBRX010000036.1:0-3214 GCA_031547465.1 Microvirga sp.
TTGGAGCGTCATCCCGTCACATGGGTGACGCTCCAAGCATTTGTAAGACCTTTAGACCCTAAGGCGGCGATCAAAAGCCGGGGAAATCAGCGATCTTGAGCAGCTAAAAGCGGAAAAACAGCAACACTTCAACTCAATTTCGTGGGCACTAGGCGTTAGCACTCAACTTGCTGATAAATTTCTCGTGATCGGCTTTGAGTTCTCCACTCAGGGCGCGGGTAATGAGAGCGCGGGTTTCGTCCACCCCATAAAGCGCCGCGAAAGAACCGAAACGCGGCCCCCGCTCCTGTCCCAATAAAATCTGGTACAACATGGAAAACCATTGCTGCGACACGCCCGGACGCCCGTCCGGCCCCTTCGATTTGCCCGTCTGGTCGGGAAAATGCGTTCTGCCAATTTCGTAAACCGCTGTCTGGATCGCCTCCGCATCGGTCGAACCGCTGAAAGGCGCGAGCGCTTTCGAGAGGGCCGCGAGCGCCACACACTCGGCATCGTCCGGCAGACGATAAGCTTTCGACGGACGCACAAAATCGCGGAAATAACGCACCGCATAACCCGCCATCTGGTCAAGGCGCGGATGGCTTTGCGGCGTCACATCCGGCGCATAGCGGCGGATAAAACCCCACAGAATACCAGTATCCTCGGAATTGGCGACAGCGACCAGATTCAGCAGCATGGCAAACGATAGGCTGGTGCTTTTGCCGCCGCTCTCCGCCATCAAGAGTTCCGGCTGCGGCGGATGCCCGGCATGAATGTGCCAGACCGGATTCATTAGCCGGCTTCTTTCATCCTGCTCTGGATATTTTTCCAAAAATGTCAGGTAATCGTCGACATGGCGCGGGATGACATCGAAATACAGCCGCTTCGCCTCGCGCGGCTTATTGAACATGAATAGCGACAGGCTTTCCGGTGGCGCATAGGTCAGCCATTCATCAATTGTCAGGCCGTTGCCCTTCGATTTCGAGATCTTCTGTCCCTTGTCGTCAAGAAACAGTTCGTAATTGAACCCTTCCGGCGGCGTGCCGCCGAGTGCGCGGGCAATTTCGCCCGACAGCTTGACACTGTCGATCAGATCCTTGCCTGCCATTTCGTAATCGACCCCGAGCGCCACCCAGCGCATCGCCCAGTCCGGCTTCCATTGCAGCTTGGCATGGCCATCGGTGACAGGCGTCTCGAACCGCTCTCCCGTTTCCGGATCGCGCCAGACGATCGTGCCGGCATCGAGCCTGCGCTCCTCGACCGGCACCTGCATCACATGCCCGGTCTTGGGATGCAGCGGCAGGAACGGCGAATAGGTCTTCTGCCGCTCCTCCCGCAACGAGCCAAGCATAATCGCCATCACCTCGTCATAGCGCTCCAGCACTTTCAGCAGCGTGGCATTGAACCGCCCCAACCGATAGCACTCGGTTGCCGACTGGAATTCATATTCAAAACCGAACCGGTCGAGAAAATCCCGCAGGCGGGCATTGTTATGTTGCCCGAAACTCTCATGCGTCCCGAACGGGTCCGGCACCTGCGTCAGCGGCTTGCCGAGATATTGCGCCACCATCTCTTTGTTCGGGATGTTATCCGGCACCTTGCGCAGACCGTCCATATCGTCGGAAAACGCGAACAGGCGGCTTGGCACCACGTCCCTGGTCAGGAGGCGAAAAGCATAACGCACCATGCCGGTGCGCGCCACCTCGCCGAACGTGCCGATATGCGGCAGGCCGGAAGGACCGTACCCGGTCTCGAACAGCACCTGTTTCTGCCCCGTTCGCTGCACCCGCTCCACAAGCTTGCGCGCTTCTTCGAACGGCCACGCCGTCGCCGTCTGGGCAAGCTCGAACAGGGAGGAATCGATGGCGGAGGATCTGGTCATGGCGCACAAACTATCGTCGGTTATGGGAATCGGAGAAAGGCATTACACTAATTGAGGTTACCGGGAAACGGGATGCGCTTCTCACAAGCGACAGGTGCCTTCTGTTTCCCGGCAATCCTGACGGTTTCCGTCATGAACCTGCATCAGAAACACCAGGCAAATGCGGAAGATAGCATCGAGGTAAAAACCTCAGGCCCGTAGCGCCACCACAGCAACAACCCGGCAGCGACAAACAGGGTAACCGCAAGGGCGAGAATCAGTCCCGTTGCCGATACCGTTTTCCGTCCTGACTGTGAACCGTTCCGCATTGCCGTGCCGCCTGCTTAAAAAAGGGGTGAAAGCAGCGCATCGAAGGCATGGAGCGGGTGAAGGGAATCGAACCCTCGTATTCAGCTTGGGAAGCTGCTGCTCTACCATTGAGCTACACCCGCGCACGCCGCTCTCTTACCCGTATTTACCCCGGTTTGCCAAGGGGGAAATGCCGAAGCTCCATGCGTCACTCGGCACGTTTGCCGCAACTCCCCGGAAAAGTCAGGTTTCTCAATAAAAGTAATTCCTTCAATAAAAATGCTTGGACAGTTTAAGCCCCTGTGCTTGGTAATTAGAACCGAGATCGTTGCCGTAAAGGGCTTTCGGGCGGGCGGTCATGCGTTCGTACATCAGGCGCCCCACCACCTGGCCGTCTTCGAGGATGAACGGCACATCGTGCGAACGCACTTCGAGCACCGCCCGCGCCCCCGCGCCCCCAGCCCGCGCATGGCCGAAACCGGGGTCGAAAAAACCAGCATAATGAACGCGGAATTCACCGACCAGCGGATCGAACGGGGCCATCTCGGCGGCATGGTCCGGGGGAACGTGCACTGCCTCCTTTGAGGCCAGAATATAGAACTGGCCAGGATCGAGGATGAGCGACCCCGCGCCATCGGCATGGATCGGCTCCCAGTAATCGGCCACCCGGCACGAACCGGGCCTGTCGACATCAATCAGGCCGGTATGACGCTTGGCGCGGTAGCCAATCAGGCCATCGTCATCGAGGCCGGACAGGGCGACGCTGATGGCGACACCATCCTGAATCGACGGTTCCGAGGCGGTGACAAGTCTATCCCGCCGGTGCAGGGCGAGGGTGTCGCTGTCGTTCAAACGGGATATGCCCTTGCGCAGGCGCAGTTGCGACAAGCGGGAACCTTCGCGCACCAGCACTGAAAAGGTGCGCGGCGAGATTTCGGCATAAAGCGGGCCTTTATAACCTGCCCCCACCGCATCGAATTCCCGCGCATGGTCGGTGATTACCCGGGTGAACACGTCAATACGCCCGGTCGAGCTTTTCGGGTTGGCCGCCGCCGCCAACATTTC
>JAVBRX010000143.1:0-11014 GCA_031547465.1 Microvirga sp.
TCTTTACTGCCGCTGAGCCAGACAACCCGGATTGAAAGTTGCGCCGGATGCCAGAAAAACGAGCCTGAAACGCTTGGCTAATACTCTTTCCGGACATACAATGACCCTTGGGGGGTGGACGGCAGCAGCCGCAACTTGAAAAGTGCGGCGTGCCTGAACGGTAGGAGTTACCATGCGCAAATCCATCCTGTTGGCATTCGCCGGCATACTTGCAATTGCGGTTTCGGCCTGCACGACGACAGAACAACGGACCGTCGGCGGCGCGGCCCTCGGCGGTCTGGCCGGGGCGGCCGTCGGCAGCGCCGTCTCCGGTGGAAGCCGCACCGGAACGCTGACCGGGGCCGCCATCGGCGCGACCGGCGGCGCGCTTGTCGGCGCAGCTTCCTCTCCTGAGCGGCGCTATTATCGCAATTGTCCCTATGGCTATTACAGAGATCGTTACGGCAACACCTATTGCCGGTAATTAATAATCGGTTAAACTCCGGGCCTGATAGCCCGGAGTCCTGTAAATCCGCGCATGAACCCGAACAGTGAAGCAAGCGTTCGCAGGTTGGCTGCGCCTTCCGGTCCATCCAGCCGGGCAAGGAGCGGCGATGTCCGACAGGGCCATGACGCACACATCGACGCACAACTCCCCAACACCGGACAGCCCGGTCACAACCGATGCGCTCTGGTCGCCCAATCACGGCGTCCGCAAGAATGATCGGGCTGTCGACATTCTCATGCTGCATTATACCGGTATGAACGACAATGCGGCAGCGCTGCGGCTTCTGTGCGACCCGCAGGCTGAGGTTTCATGCCACTACTTTGTGGATGAGGCCGGAAACATCATTCAGATGGTACCGGAATCACGCCGCGCCTGGCATGCGGGAGACGGATCATGGGGCGGCGACAGCGATGTGAATTCCCGCTCCATCGGCATTGAGATCGCCAATCGCGGTCATAATTATCCAGAGCGTGATGCCGAACCGCCACCGTTCCCGGAAGCGCAGATTGCCGCCGTCATTCGCCTCAGTGCCGATATTGTCAAACGCCGGAACATCGCGCCGCAACACGTCCTCGCCCATTCCGACACTGCGCCGCAACGCAAACGTGATCCCGGCGAGAAATTCCCGTGGCGGCGTCTCTTCGAGGCTGGAATCGGCCTGTGGGTTCCACCAGAGCCACTCATAGACGGCAGAATCTTCTCTCTCGGCGATGAAAGCCCGCCAGTAGCAGCCCTTCAGGCAATGCTCGCCACCTATGGCTACGGCATAACGGTTACGGGGCGTTACGATGATATCCTGCAAACGATTGTGGCCGCGTTCCAGCGGCATTTTCGCCCGCAACGCATTGACGGTGTGGCGGATTATTCGACAATTGCTACGCTACGTCGCCTTATCGCCGCGATCCCGCACGATGACAATGGATTAGTTCCCATGGACATACCGTCTGACGGAAATCACGGATACCGGTCATGAGCAACGATGCTTCCATCCCCGAAATCACCGACGGCGGACAGGGTTGGATACGGTTTTTGCGCCGCAAAAGTATCTGGGCCGCTATTGCCGTCATCGCCGTCGTTGCCACCGTTACCGCTCTCGTCCGCTCCGAGGATCCCCAGGCTACGCCCTACCGGTTCGCCGCCGTCGAGCGCGGCGATATTACCGCCTCGGTGCGCGCTACCGGAACGCTCAACCCGCTGACGACGATTCTGGTTGGGTCGCAGCTATCCGGGCAGGTGGTGGAGATTCTGGCCGATTACAACAGTCCGGTGGTCAAGGGGCAGATCATGGCGCGGATATTCTCCGATCAGATCAAGACCCGTTGTGACGCCGCTCGCGCCGATCTGCAAACCGCCGAAGCCGATCTCGCCATGCGCCGGGCACAACTCGACAAGGCCAATGCCAGCCTCATCGACGTCAAAGCCAAGCGAGACCGTGCCGTCGCCGAGAAGGCCGATGCCCTGCGCACGCTTGGCCGCCAGAAGGAACTCACCGCCAAGGGAGCGGGTGCGCAAACCACCCTCGATCAGGCGCAGACCCAGGCCGATATCCAGACCGCCGCCCTTGCCTCCGCCGAGGCGCAGATCCCGCTGACGCAAGCCGATATTGCCAATGCCGAAGCACAGGTGCATTCCGGCGAGGCAATCGTCGCGCAACGTAAGGCGAAACTCGCCGATATCGAGATCGATCTCTACCGCACCGATATCCGCTCTCCGGTCAACGGCGTGGTGGTCAAAAAGGATGTCGAACTCGGCCAGACCGTCGCCGCTTCGCTCTCCGCTCCGACCTTGTTCACCGTGGCGCAGGATCTGCGCGAGATCGATATTTACGCCAGCATCGACGAAGCCGATGTCGGGCAGGTGAAAGAAGGCCAAAGCGTCAGCTTCACCGTTGCCGCCTTCCCGAACCGCACGTTCACCGGCACGGTGCGCATGGTGCGGCTGGGGGCGGAAACCGTACAAAACGTCGTCACCTATACCGCCGTGATCGGCGTGAAAAATACCGATCTGGCCCTGCTGCCTGGCATGACTGCCAATCTCGACATCGTCATCGCCAGAAAGCAGAACGTGCTGCGCATCCCCAATGCCGCCCTGCGCTTCCGCCCTGCGGTGCAGCCGTCCGGCAACATGCAGTCACAGCGTTCCCGCCCCGGCGCGCAAGCCGCCCCGGCGCGGGAACGGAGCGCCGAGAAGCCCGGCACGCCGGGGCGAGTTTATGTGCTGAACGATAAGGGCGAGCCGCAATCCATCTTCCTGCGCCTCGGCATCAGCGACGGCGTAATGACGGAAGTTCTTTCCGGGGACGTGAAGGAAGGAATGCAACTCCTCACCGGCGGCGGCCCGAAGGCCGATGCAGCGGTGCAAGCCGCCGGGCCGCAACGCCGCGGGCCGCGGATGTTCTGAGCGAAAAACAGGTACTCTTAAAAGAGAAAACAGGTCTTGGCATCATGCCGCTGGTCGAAACCGAAAACCTCACTCGCATCTACGATCTCGGGGAGAGCCGCGTCGTTGCCCTGGATAAGGTGTCGCTCGTCATCGACGAGGGCGAGTTCGTGGCGGTAATGGGACCGTCCGGATCCGGCAAATCCACGTTTATGAACATGATAGGCTGCCTCGACCGCCCGACCTCCGGGCGTTACCGGCTCGACGGCGTCGAAGCGGAAAGCCTGTCTCCGGACGGACTGGCAGCCCTTCGCAACCGCAAGCTTGGCTTCGTGTTCCAACAGTTCAACCTGCTGCCGCGCATTGACGCCGCCGCGAATGTCGAGTTGCCGATGGTCTATGCCGGGATCGATCGCGCCACCCGGCGCAGCCGTGCCCTCGAAGCGCTCGCTCGCGTCGGTCTCGCCGATCGCTGGCACCATCGGCCAATGCAATTGTCTGGCGGGCAGCAGCAGCGGGTCGCCATCGCCCGCGCTCTGGTCAACCACCCGAAACTGCTCCTCGCCGACGAGCCGACCGGTGCGCTCGACAGCCGGACCACGGCGGATATCCTCGCCCTGTTCCAGGATCTGAACCGCGACGGCATGACGATCCTGCTTGTCACCCACGATGTCGATGTCGGCGCACATGCAAAACGCATCGTCCGCTTCACCGATGGACACGTGATCGAGGACATGCGGCAGGAGCCGAAACGCAGCCAGGCCGGAACCCTTGAAAAGGGAGTTGCCTGATGCCGTTGATCGAGGCCCTGCGCACTGCGTTCTCCGCCATCCTTGGCAATGCCCTGCGGTCGCTCCTGACCATGCTCGGTATCGTCATCGGCGTTGCCGCCGTTATCACCACCGTCGCCATCGGCTCCGGAGCGCGGGATGTCGTCAACCAGAGGATCCGCTCGCTCGGGGCCAACCTCGCCGTCATTTCCCCCGGCAACATCACGCAGGGCGGCGTGCGCCTCGGGGCGGGCGCCGCCTCGACCCTGACCGACGACGACGCCAATGCAATCAAGGCCGAAATCGACGGCGTGATAGCTTCCGCCCCTTACGTGCGCGGCGGCGTGCAGGTCGTCTCCGGCGGCAACAACTGGGCGACCTCGGCTTATGCCGTCACCCTCGACTGGTTCGACGCCCGCGAATGGGAAATCGGCTCCGGGCGCGGTTTCGAGCCGGACGAGGTCCAGCATGGCGACCTCGTCATCCTGCTCGGCAAAACCGTGGCCGACAACCTGTTCGGCGATATCGACCCGATCAGCGAGACTGTGCGGGTGCGCAACGTGCCGTTCAAGGTGATCGGCGTTCTCGCTCCCAAGGGACAATCTGCTTTCGGACAGGATCAGGACGACACGGTGTTCCTGCCCCTTGATGCCGGGCGGCGGCGGGTGATCGGCAGGAACTACGCCAAGGACGGCTCGGTGATGGGCATCTACGTGAAGTTCGCTGAAGCCGGAGAGGTGAAACCCGGCATCAACGACATCAACGCTCTATTGCGCCAGCGCCATCGCCTGACGCAACAGCAGGACGACGACTTCTTCGTGCGCGACCTAACCGAAATATCGGATGCCGCCACCACCAGCGCCCGTACCCTGTCGCTGCTCCTCGCTTCGGTCGCCGCCGTGTCGCTACTGGTCGGCGGCATCGGTATCATGAATATCATGCTCGTTTCCGTCACCGAGCGCACCCGCGAGATCGGCCTGCGTCTGGCGCTCGGTGCGCGCGGACAGGATATTTTATGGCAGTTCCTCATCGAGGCGACAACGCTTTCGGCCATCGGCGGCGCTCTCGGCGTGCTGCTCGGCGTCGCGGCGGCACAAACAATCGCCCATCTGTTCGAATGGCCGTCGCTGATTTCTGTGCAGGCGATCCTGATTGCCGTCGTCTTCTCGGCTCTGGTCGGCATTTTCTTCGGTTTCTACCCGGCGCAACGCGCCGCCCGGCTCGATCCGATTGAGGCATTGCGGCGTGAATAGCCGACTGGCAAGCCCAACTTACGGGATGACTTGACCACATCTGCCTGATACGACGCTTGAAAAGCAATCGCGCCCGCTCACGGAGCGGTGGGCATTTCCCGAGCAAAACGCATATTCCAAGCCATCATGACATCGACCACAAGCAATTCTATCGACGAGATCATCCGCTCGCGCCGTGCGACCCGCGCTTTTCTGCCAACCCCAGTGCCGCTGGAGACGATCCGGGCCATCCTCGACACGGCCCGCCATGCTCCTTCCGGCACCAATACCCAGCCGTGGAAGGTGCATGTAGTCATCGGCGCGCCATTGGAGACCCTCCGCAACGCCCTAACGAATGTCGACAACGATCCGCTGGCAGCCAGCGAGCACATGCCGGAATTCCAGTATTATCCGGAAGCGTGGCGTTCGCCTTATATCGACCGTCGACGCAAGTGCGGTGTCGGAATGTATCAGGTTCTCGGCATCGAGAAGGGCGATACCAAGGGAATGCACCGGCAGCACAACCGCAATTACATGTTCTTCGACGCCCCTGTCCTGTTGATCTTCACCATCGACCGTAGTCTGGCCCTCGGCAGTTGGCTCGATTACGGGTTCTTTCTACAGAACGTGATGCTCGCCGCTACGGCCCGGGGCATCGATTCATGCCCGCAGGTCTCTCTGGCCAAGTATTACCGGATCATCGCGGAAATCCTCAAGCTCTCGAATGATGAAATGATGGTGTGCGGTATCGCCCTCGGACACCGCGACCCGGATGCGGCCATCAACTCGTTTCGGCCAGAACGGGAACCGGTGGAAGCATTCACCACCATCCACGACACGTAAAACTGAAAGAGACTCCGCAAGTCATCCGGTACCTTGGCCGCGCCGCCGTCTCCGCTAGATAGGGAAATCAGAGCGTCATCGCTCAGCCCCACCGGAGCCGGACCATGACACAGGCTGCGCATAGACCGGGACGGGTTCCCGCGAGCAAGCGGAAGCGTTGCCACGCCCCGAATGCAGACCGGTTTTCTGGGAATTCGCCGGACAACGGGCGGCAAGGTATTTTTCTGACGGTCTTTACGGCCCTCCTCATCCTTATCGTTCCCTTGTCCGCCGCGCTGGCGCAAAGCGCTATGAACTCCGACGCCTCGCAGATGATTTCAGGTTCGGGCGCGCTTTCCAGCACGTTCCAGACTGCCCTGTTGTCGCTTCTTCGCCTGCCGGAAGCCTTGTTGCGCGGCGTACAATGGGTCGGCGGCGTGAACGAGTGGGGCGGTGTCCTGTTTTGTGTCGCCCTGAGCATCGCCACCGGAGAACTGGCGCACCGTTTCAGCTTACGGCTGCTGCTGCGGCACGCCGCACCGCAAACGACGCCCGGATATTTCATCCGGGTTCTCGTTGCCTGCGGGCTGTTCTTCATCGCCGGACTGATCGTTCTGGCGCTGTTACCGCGTTGGCCAAGGGTGCATGGCGTGGCAACGGTTCTGTTCCTCGTCTGGGGAGCGGTCCTCACCATCGGCGGTCTGTCCGGACACATTTTTCGGGCTGTCGACGTCGATGGCGCGGCGATAGTCCGTCGCATCCGGCTGGCGGTAGCGATTGCCGGATTATCCTATCTGGCGATAGGGCTGGTCCGTCTTGGCGGCGGCAACGACGATACCCTTGCCATGCGTCTGACTGGAGGGTTACTGTTCTGGATTGCGTTTCTGCTCGTCGCAGGTTCCATAATCTCGCGATTTCACATGCTCTCCAGTTCCTGGACCAGCCCCACGACAGCGGCATCGGATCCGATCTTGCAACTCCTGCTTCATCACACTTCGGTGTTTTTCGGCACGATGTTGTTCTTTCTCGGAGGGTTTGTCGTCGTCATGGCCTACACTGCCGGAGCGTATTCATTCTTTCGCGGATTTATCAGCGTCGGCTTGCTTGGGGCCTTGCCCGCTATCGTTGCCATCCTGCCGCTTCTGTTTCGCGATGGCGGAACCGAAGATCATCCCTGGCGGCAGACCTTCGTGCATTGTGCGCGACTGTTTGTGTTCATCGGCTTCTGGATCACTCTGGCGTTCCTGTGGGACATCAACCCGTTCGCGACCACCGACACATCTGGACAGAAGGCAGCACGGATCCTGGTCGACATCTCCATCGCCGTAGCGCTCGCCTATATGCTGTGGGATATAGCCCGCACCGCCCTCGACCGATTTGCGCAGCCGAAACGAGCACTATTGTTGGAAGACGCAGACGAAAGTGGCTCCCGCACGGCAACCCGCATCCAGACCTTCGTGCCACTGGTGCGCGCCAGCACCTTGGCATTCATCATCGCCGCAACGGCAATGATCGTGCTGGCTTCCCTCGGCGTCAACATCGGCCCGCTGCTCGCAGGCGCTGGCATCATTGGCGTCGCCGTCGGCTTCGGTTCGCAGGCGCTGGTCAAGGACATCATCTCCGGCATTTTCTTTCTCGCCGACGATGCTTTCCGCCTCGGCGAATATGTCGAGATCGGCGAGGCGAAAGGCACGGTGGAAGGCATCTCCATCCGTTCTCTCAAACTACGCCATCCGCGCGGCGCGCTCTATACCATGCCGTTCGGCGAGATGCGCCTCGTCAACAACCAGAGCCGGGATTTCGTCATCGTCAAACTGGAATTCACCGTGCCGTTCGACACCGATCTGATGCGGGCAAAAAAGGCCGTGAAAACCGTCGCTGCCGAGATCGAGGCCGACCCGGAACTGGCGCAGAACCTGCTGCAACCGCTGAAATTCCAAGGAGTGCGCCGCATGGAGCCTTACGGCATTGTCGTCGGCGTCAAGTTCACCGCCAAGCCGATGGAGCAATGGATCTTGCGCCGCGAAGTGTTCGCACGGGTGCGGGACGGTTTTGCGGCGGTCGATATCCATTTCGCATCGCCGCAGGTGACGGTGCAGGTGCCGGGAAACGAACATTGGGACGACAAACAGCGCCACGCCGCCGCCCAAGCCGCTGCGACAGCGGTAGTGTCGCAAGCCTCAAGTTCGGCCCCCTCTCCAGCAAAGGAATGATATTATCTTTGGCAACCCATGACAGGCTGGGATAAAGTCACAAGCTGGTCTTGGACCAGTTGAATTTCCAGCCCCTGCTATAACCGATAATGGCAAGATTGGGGTTGCACGGGCAAGGCGATGCGAAAAATATCCAGCGAACTGCAAGCCGCCGTCGAAAGCACCTATCGCGTATTTCCCGGTTACCGGCTCCACCGGCCCATCGGTGTCTGCAACTGCAATTGCTGCGTCTCGGATGAAGACGAGCAGGCGATGGTATCGACCCCGCGCCGCGAACTTCCGCTGCGTCTTATCAAGGAATTCAACAGTTCCGCGCACGGACGGAATGACGATCTCCTGCGCTATTTCCTGCCGCGCATGTTTGAACTCGTCGCGCAGGGCGAGAACATTTGCAGCATGGACGAGACCCTCGGGTTCGAAGGATTGGGCGAGGGATCGGGTCCCCTATGCCAGTTACCGTCTGAACTGGTCAAAAGCGGAAATCAAAGCCATTGATGCCTATTACACAGTCCTGCTGCGCCAGGCTTTAAGCGAACGCCCATACGGTTTTCTGTTCGACAATGGCGATAGAGATCTTGCGGCGACGGATATTCTTTGGCTCGTGGAAAGCATTGCAATCGGCGGAGGAGATATTCGTTCGCTTCTCGCGATCTGGGATGCCGACGGTTTGCAACTCGCAAGGCTGCATTTCGCCGCTCTCCTGCGCACATTGGGCGGCGATCTCTGGTTTAAACCGGAGAAGAAGCTCGGTTCTTTCTGGGGTTATGCCCCGGCAGCCGAACACGTGTTCATCGAATGGCTTCGTGACCCGGAACATCGAACCCGTCTGGAACAGGCAACCGTGGACGAGCCGGACGAGGCAAGTTTCAAGCTGCTCTACGATGCCTTGACCTGGGTGTGTTGGAACGCGGAAAGGTAGCGGCTTTCATTGTCTTGCCCCACCGCCCATTATTTACCACTCCCCATGCAGCATATGTGCGGGATATGATTGCCCACGTTTGCATTCCGGGCCCGCCCCTGCTAACGGAAGGCGCAACCCCCTATCGGCATCTTTATTGAAAGCAGGGCAAACCCGTGTCCCGTCAGTTCATCTATCACATGCGCGGCCTTTCCAAGACCTATCCCGGCGGCAAGAAGGTTCTGGACAACATTCACCTGTCCTTCTACCCGGACGCCAAGATCGGCGTTCTCGGCGTCAACGGCTCCGGTAAATCGACCCTGCTCCGGATCATGGCCGGGATCGACAAGGACTGGAACGGCGACGGCTGGGTCGCCGAGGGCGCGACCGTCGGATACCTGCCGCAGGAGCCGCAACTCGACCCGACGAAGAGCGTACGCGAGAACGTGCTGGAGGGCGTCGCGCCGCAGCGGGCGGTCCTTGAGCGCTACAACGAACTGGCGATGAACTATTCCGACGAGACAGCGGACGAGATGACCCGCCTTCAGGACGAGATCGAGGCCAAGGGCCTGTGGGATCTCGATTCCAAGGTCGATCAGGCGATGGACGCACTGCGCTGCCCGGACGACGATGCCGACGTTTCCACACTCTCCGGCGGCGAGCGCCGCCGCGTCGCCCTGTGCCGGCTGCTTCTGGAACAGCCCGACCTGCTGCTCCTCGACGAGCCGACCAACCACCTCGATGCCGAAACTGTCAACTGGCTTGAAGGGCATTTGCGCAATTATCCTGGCGCGATCCTGATCGTCACCCACGACCGTTACTTCCTCGACAACGTCACCGGTTGGATTCTCGAACTCGACCGTGGCCAGGGCATTCCCTACGAGGGCAATTATTCGTCGTGGCTGGTGCAGAAGCAGAAGCGCCTCGCCCAGGAGGGTCGAGAAGAGGAAAGCCGTCAGCGCACCATCGAGCGCGAACAGGAATGGGTATCCGCCTCGCCGAAAGCGCGTCAGGCTAAATCCAAGGCGCGTATCCAGCGTTACGAGGAACTGGTCGCCAAGGCGAGCGAGAAGGCCCCCTCCACGGCGCAGATCATCATCCCCATCGCCGAACGTCTCGGCAACAACGTCATCGAGTTCTCCGGCCTCACCAAGGGCTATGGCGACCGGATGCTGATCGAAGACCTGTCGTTCAAGCTACCGCCCGGCGGCATCGTCGGCATCATCGGCCCGAACGGTGCCGGTAAAACGACGCTGTTCCGCATGATCTCCGGCCAGGAAAAAGCGGATGCCGGTTCGATCAGCATCGGCGAGAGCGTCAAGCTCGGCTATGTCGATCAATCCCGCGATGCGCTCAAGGATAACGCCAGCGTCTTCGAGGAAATCTCCGGCGGCAACGATATCCTGTATCTCGGCAAGCGCGAGATCAACGCCCGTGCCTATTGCTCGGCCTTCAATTTCAAGGGCGCAGACCAGCAGAAGAAGGTCGGCGTGCTGTCGGGCGGCGAGCGCAACCGCGTCCATCTCGCCAAGATCCTGAAATCCGGAGCCAACGTGCTACTCCTCGACGAGCCGACCAACGATCTCGACGTCGACACCTTGCGGGCGCTGGAAGAGGCGCTGGAGGATTACGCCGGTTGCGCCGTCATCATCAGCCACGACCGCTGGTTCCTCGACCGCATCGCCACCCACATCCTCGCCTTCGAGGGCGACAGTCATGTGGAATGGTTCGAGGGCAACTTTGCTGATTACGAGGAGGATAAAAAACGCCGCCTCGGCATCGATTCAACGATCCCGCACCGGATCAAATACAAAAAGTTCGGACGGTAAGAACAGAAGCAGGGGCGGATGTCCTTATCCAGTTCCTGCCCCGAAGCTTATGGCTTGCAGGGGGTGCCGATCAATATCCCGCCCCCGCCCATGCCGAATGGCGATGACGATTACTGTACCGGCAACCTGCCGGTACAGGGCAACGTAACCGTCTCGTCCAAATGTGATCGGGAGTTCATGCAAGACCTGTCTATCGTCAACGTCTACAGGGCGAGCAATCTCAGGGTAATCCGTCAATATCTGCAAAGACTTGAGAATCGCTCCGGCGGCTTCCCGTGCAGCAGCGGGATTTTTTGAGCGCAAAAACACACGAAGGCGCTTGAGATCCTGCAACGCATCAACGGAAAAAATTACCGATGGCATTCCGGCCCCTCGCGTTCATCG
>JAVBRX010000138.1:0-5191 GCA_031547465.1 Microvirga sp.
AAGCCATCGCCCTCGATCTCGACGGCACGCTGCTGGATTCCCGGCGCGCCATTCGCCCCGCTTCGCTCGCGGCGCTTGTCGAAGCGCAGAGGCGCGGCATGAAAGTACTGGTCGCCACCGGACGGCATCATGAGGCGACGCGCGCCTATCAGCATCAACTTGCGCTGACGACTCCGGCCATCTGCTGCAACGGCGCATATCTCTACGATTTTCAAGGAGAAACCCTGCTTCCCGCCGCTGCCCTGCATCCGGAAGACGTTGCCGAGTTGTTGCGGCTTGCTCGTACTGCCGGCCTTGCCGCCAAGCTCTACACCAGCGAAGCGATGACTTACGAAGTGCTGGATGCCCATATCGGCAAGTTCATCGCCTGGGGCGAAAGCCTGCCGGAACCGTTGCGCCCCCGTATCGACAGGGTGGAAAAGTATGAAACACTGCTCGCCGAAAAGCCGAACATATGGCGCTTCGCCCTGTTCAGCGAAAGCGACACAACGCTGAGAGCATTCGCGCAGGCGCTGCGCGACATGCCGCGGGTGCAGGGCGAGTTCTCAGAGCAGAACCTCCTCGACATCACCCCTGCGGGGTACTGCAAAGGCAAGCGGCTCACGGAGTGGGCCGCCGGAGCGGGCATCCCGATGGAGAACGTCATCGCTTTCGGCAATTACCATAACGATGTCAGCATGATCCGCGCCGCCGGCCTCGGCGTGGCGATGGGTAACAGCGAGCCGGACGTGAAGGCCTCCGCCGATCTCGTTGCTCCCGGCGGCAACGATAGCGATGCAATTGCGGAGATCGTACTCCACCATCTCCCGAATTGAAGGACACGGACGATGCTGAAACCGAATGCCGCTCCGGCAGTCACCGTTCGCGTGACGCGCGGTGCTGATGCCCATAAAGGAACGCTACGGATCGGTGACTGGTCGGTACCGTGCGTCATCGGCGCAGGCGGGTTAGTCGATGCCGCGCAAAAGCGCGAGGGCGACCGCTGCACGCCGATCGGCGTTTTTCCGTTGCGATACGGGCTGTTCGATCCTACCGTCCAGCCCTCCCCCGTTGCCGGTTCCGCCTTCCCGTTCGTGCCAATGGACGAGGCCATGCTGTGGGAGGAAGATCCGCTCAGCCCGGATTACAACCGTCTTCTGTTCGATGACGGTGGCTTGCGGAAAGACAAGCGCATGGTCCGGCGACAGACGGAAGGGCTGTTCGATCTCGTGGTTCCCATCGGCTACAACGATGCGGCGGCAGAGCCGTTTCGCGGCAGCGCCATCTTTATCCACGCCGCCCGCACAGACATGAGCGCCACGGCGGGTTGTGTCGCCGTCAAACGCACCGACCTGCCAGAACTTGCCCGGCGACTAGTTCCCGGCATGGTCATCGACATTGGACATGCGGACGAAGCGGTGAAGGCGGCCCCAGGAAACGGTGACTTCAGCCCGTTCGAAATAGTTCAGTTCAAGGGCATGCAACCTGGCCCGAAACTGCTCGTCCTTGGCGCGGTGCATGGCAACGAGGTTTGCGGGCCGCAGGCAATCCGCCGTGCCATCGCCGAATGCCAGGCGCGCCGTATCGTCATTGCCCGTGGGCAGGTGACATTCGTGCCGGTGGTCAACCTCAAGGCGTATCTCAAGAACGAACGCATCGGCGACCGCAACCTCAACCGCGACCTGCGCGAGACCATCGTGCCGCAGGACAACGAGGACAGGATTGCCAACCTGCTCTGCCCATTGCTGCGTGAACATGACGTGCTGCTCGATCTGCATTCGTTCAAATCAACCGGCGAACCGTTCGTGTTTGCCGGGCCATCAAACAATAACGGCAGCATCGAACCCTTCACCCATGAGGCGGAGGAGACGGCGTTCGCATCCATCCTTGGCCTTGAGCTTGTGATGCACGGTTGGCTCGACACTTATGTGCGCGGCGTTCCCGACCGTGCGTCCCTAGGCGTGGGCACGACGGAATATATGCGGTTTTCCGGCGGGTACGGCGTCACGGTGGAATGCGGTAACCATCTCGACCCGGATGCGGAAAATGTCGGCTACGCCGCGATCCTCAACGCGCTCGCCCATCTCGGGCTGATTGCCGCCCCGGTCCCTCGTCGCTCCGTCACGCGCGGCATCGAACTCGTCTCCGTAACGCTTGCCAAGCATTCCGGTGACATGCTGGCGCAGACCTGGCGGACAGGCGATGAGGTAAAAGCCGGAACTGTCATCGCCCGCAGGCACGATGGCTCGACGCTTACTACCCCTGCGGACGGCTACATCGTCTTTCCCAATTCTTCACCGCAGCCGGGAGAAACATTGTACTATCTCGGCATTAACAGCCAGCGGTTCGGCACCCGGAAAAACTGACCTAGAAAAGCAGAAAGTGAACCGCCCCTAATTTGCCAGAGGCTCCTTTATTTGAGAGCAAGGAGCCATGATGAGTAACACGAGCAAATCATATTCACCGGAGATCAGCGAACGCGCGGCTCGGCCAGTTCAGCCACCAACTTGCAAAGAGTGAACGGGCCGGAGCGAATGCGACCGTGCAGCCACTCACCCGAAGCGCCGGAAAGCGTATGCTTCTTGCGGCCCCCGTCTTGCCGGGGGTGATGCTGCCCGTCTCTACCTGCAGTTTCTTCCAATTCGGGATGCAAAACGGGCTAGAGCGCAATCCGATGCAATTTGATTAGAAACCGTTCTAGATGTCGAAACTGCGAGTTAAATCGCTCCTGCCGGCCCCCGGCGTGAAAACGGCGCGGACCGTGAAGCCCGCGCCGCTGAGGATCAACCTAGCTGTTTCAGCTGTTCTCAATACCGGTAATGATCCGCCTTGAACGGACCGTTCGCCGACACGCCGATATAATCCGCCTGTTCCTTCGAGAGCTTGGTCAGCTTGGCGCCGACCTTGGCGAGGTGTAGGGCGGCAACCTTTTCGTCGAGATGCTTCGGCAAGGTATAGACCTTCTTCTCGTACTTGCCGGGATTGCAGAATAATTCGATCTGCGCCAGCGTCTGGTTGGTGAAGGAGGCCGACATCACGAACGAAGGATGGCCGGTGGCGTTGCCGAGGTTGACGAGGCGGCCTTCCGAGAGAAGGATGATGCGCTTGCCGCTCGGAAACTCGATCTCGTCCACCTGCGGCTTGACGTTGCTCCACTTGTAATTGCGCAGAGCCGCAACTTCGATCTCGTTATCGAAATGGCCGATATTGCAGACGATGGCGCGGTCCTTCATGGCGCGCATATGGTCGGCGGTAATGACGTTCTTGTTGCCGGTGGCGGTGACGAAAATGTCGGCGCGCGTCGTGGCGTCCTCCATAGTCGTCACTTCGTAGCCTTCCATCGCCGCTTGCAACGCGCAGATCGGATCGACTTCCGACACCATCACCCGACAACCGGCCTGGCGCAGCGAGGCGGCTGAACCCTTGCCGACATCGCCAAAGCCCGCAACCATCGCCACCTTGCCGGACATCATCACGTCGGTGCCGCGGCGGATGCCGTCGACCAGCGATTCGCGGCAGCCATAGAGGTTGTCGAACTTCGACTTCGTCACCGAATCGTTGACGTTGATGGCCGGGAACAGCAGCTTGCCTTCCTTCGCCATATTATAAAGGCGATGCACGCCGGTGGTGGTTTCCTCCGACACGCCGCGGATGTTCCTGGCGAGTTCCGCGAACCAGCCAGGCTTTTCCTTCAGGGTACGGCGGATCAGGGCGAACAGGATGGTCTCCTCCTCGGAATCGGGCTTGTCGAGGAAGGCGGTGTCGCCCTTTTCGGCGCGCAGGCCGAGATGCACGAGCAGGGTGGCGTCGCCGCCATCATCGAGGATCATGTTCGGCGTGCCGCCATCGCTCCACTCGAGGATGCGGCGGGTATAGTTCCAGTAATCCTCCAGCGTTTCGCCCTTGACGGCGAACACCGGAATGCCGCTCTTGGCGATGGCTGCTGCCGCGTGATCCTGCGTCGAATAGATGTTGCACGATGCCCAACGGATATCAGCCCCGAGCGCTGCCAGCGTTTCGATCAGTACGCCGGTCTGGATCGTCATGTGCAGGGAACCGGCGATGCGCGCGCCCTTCAGGGGCTGCTTGCCGGCATATTCCTCACGGATTGCCATCAGTCCGGGCATTTCGGATTCGGCAATCGACAGTTCCTTGCGACCCCATTCAGCGAGGCCGAGATCCTTCACGACAAAATCGTTCGACATGGTTTTTCCTTGGAAATTCAGGGGAACAGTCCGGCGCGCACGGCGCGGAAATATGGCCAATAAGGCCAGTATGCACCTTTTGCGCAATTCTGCGCCGGTCCATAGCAGATCGGGCCGAAGACGGCAATAAGGATATAAATATTTCTTTATATGTTTATGCCGCGAATAGAGCATTTTCCGCCGAAGTGGCCACCGGTTCGGCACAAGAAAATGCGGTAAATAAAGGAAAGTCAGAGCGCAATCCGATGCAATTTGATCGGATCGCGCTCTATTGCGCCGGGAAGATAGCTCAATCGTCATCCAGATCGGCAAAAAGCTCTTTCATCGACACGGATAAAGCCTTTGCCAGAATTTCGATGATCTGAAGCGTCGGATCACACACTCCGCGCTCGATGCCGCTCACATAAGTACGGTCCAGCCCACAATAATCGGCAAACTCCTCCTGGGACCAGCGACGCTGCTTCCTCAGGAGCCTGACGCGGCTTCCGAACCGGTTCTGGATGGACGTTGGCACCCAACCGAGGGTCGGGCTATGCAGCTTATAAGTCTACGGATTATGGGGCACATTTTAGTGATAATCAGCTTGGATTAAAGGGGGAAAAATCATGAGATTCTTATTGGCGGCAATGGCTCTTTGTCTTTTCTCTATCCCCACTTTTGGGCGAACGACCAAAGAAACTGCTGCAAGTGTGATCCGTATGCACGGATACTGGTGCGATGGCCGCATCACAATCACTCCGCACCTATTCGGACAAACTGGACCTCTCTAAAAACCCTGGCCGAAATTATTTGACCACTACATAGTAACAGTTCTTATATAATGTGCGGGGGAACAGGATGGCAACATTGCATTTAATGATTGGTCTGCCATGCAGCGGGAAAACTACATATGCCCGTCAGCTTGCACGTGAAATAAACGCTCTTTTGCTTACACCTGATGTTTGGCAGTTGAAATTATTCGGGCGGGATTTTCCCGATCCTTACCACGACCAGCGACATAGTGATAT
>JAVBRX010000142.1:0-4602 GCA_031547465.1 Microvirga sp.
ATGTCCAGATCCGGATCGTCAATATCGCCCCCGACATGAACGACAAGGCGGTGCGGATCGATTATGAAGCCTTTCGGCAAAATCATGCCGCCATTCCGCGTTTCGTCTCCTGTAAATTCGCAAGGCTCGGCACTGAGAAACAAGAAAGCCGCCTCACTCGTGTCGAAACTGAACAGGAGATCATTCCCTTAGTCAATCTGTATTTTCTGCAACGGTTCTACCTTGATGAAACCGATGGCAAAGCTGCTCCGCCTGCTGAAACGGCTCCTCTGCCGCCTTCGGGGGCACCGATTCCGGACGGTGTGGTTTCAAACCTCCCGAAACTGTTCATCTATGCCTTGCTGACGGCGGCATTAGTACTGACTTTCGGTCTGACAGGGGCCGTCGCTGACAGGCCAATTATACTCGGGGGAATGGCATTTGCAGCCCTGTCGACCATTGTAGTCTTCGTGCAGGAGAGTAACGGCAGGCCCTTCATGGGGGCGGCCGCAGGCATCCTGTTCGCCATACTGGCAGGCGGCATTGCTTTTTCCATGGTATCCCGGATGCCTTGCGCTCCAGATAAAGGTCGAAAACCGGGTTTTCCCCTGTTGGCGACACTGCCGCTTATCGGCCTCGGTATTCTGGTGACATTGATAGAGATTGTCTTTTCGCCCTTGAGCTATGCCATTCGATGGTTGAATCCTGTCTGGTTCAAGCCAATGCCGTTACTGGAATTCGGTGGCTTGTCATTGGTATTGCCGCCGATGACACTTCTCACTTCTCTGCTTGGGGGTGTCTTTGTGCTGGTCGTTCTGATGGTTGTCACCGGAACGAGTTACGGCAGGAAGTGGAGAAAACATGCCAGTGTGCCGTTCTCTGATCCGTTGCATGGGGCGCAATCCGGGACAGATATAGCTGATCCTGAAGCCGCACTCCTCAAAGCTATCGGAATATGGTGGATTGCCGTGGGGCTTGGCACAGTATGTGCCCTTGCTGCCTGTAGTCTGATTGTCATGCAGTATGGCGGGCAACCGATCCAGGGCGGTTTCCATTACGGCCTCAAGGCACTGATTATTGCCTGCTTGACCGGTTTCCATTCGGTTCCAAGGGCAATGGCAGTTGGCGCGGCGCTCGGACTGGTCGAAATCGCTCTTGGGGCGGTCGCCTTGAGTGCCGGTTTCCCGATTGAGTGGATCAATGCCGCTGTTTATGCAGGCTTTGCCGTCACCTATCTCATGCTTGAAAAATCGCAGACGGAATGACTATCTTACGGACGGCAGAAAAAACCGCCGCCCGGAGCTTCCTCAACCGTAAGATACGGTTTGCATCATTGTGGAACCTTGTCTTCGATGCCCTTCACGAAATAGTTCATGCTGCGCACCTGATCGTCGGAGAGTGCGCCTTTGCCCTTGCATTCCTCTTCCGTGCCATCCTGCTTGATGACCGGGCAGGCAAATGGGTTCAGCTTGCCTTCGGCAATGGCGGCTTCGCTGGTGCTGACGAGCGCCTTCACGTCGTCGGGCATATTTTTATAGGGCGACATGACGACCATCTTGCTGTCGAGTCCGCCCCAGACATCCTGGGATTTCCAAGTGCCGTCAAGCACGGCCTGGACGCGTTGCACGTAGTACGGCCCCCAATTGTCGACGATAGCGGTCAACTGTGTTTTCGGGGCGAAACGCTCCATGTCGGAGGCCTGACCGAAACCGAACTTGCCGCGCGCCTCAGCAGTTTGCAGCGGAGCCGGGCTGTCAGTGTGCTGCGCCAGCATGTCCACGCCCTGATCGAGCAGCGCTTTGGCGGCATCGGCTTCCTTGGTCGGGTCGTACCAGGAATTCACCCACACGACCTTAATCTTGATGTCGGGACGCACCGATTTCGCACCGAGATAATAGGCGTTGATGCCGGAGACGACTTCAGGAATCGGATAGGCGGCGACATAACCGATGATGCCGCTTTGCGACATCTTCCCGGCAATCTGGCCGATAAGATAACGGCCCTCGTGGAATTTGGCGGCGTAAGTGGCGAGATTCGGAGCCTGCTTGATGCCGGTGGCGTGTTCGAACTTCACGTCCGGATAACGCTTCGCCACACGTAGGGTCGGGTCCATATAGCCGAAAGAGGTGGTGAAGATCAGCTTGTTGCCGTCGCGGGCGAGCTGTTCGATGGCGCGCTCCGAATCTGCCTCCGGCACACTTTCGATATAGGTCGTCTCGATCTTGTCGCCGAATGCTTTGATGATCTCCTGACGACCCATCTCGTGCTGGTAGCTCCAGCCGTAATCGCCGATTGGCCCGACATAGATAAAGCCGACTTTCAGCTTCTCGCCGGGTTTGCTCTGCGCCATGGCTCCCCCCGCGGTTACGGCAAGGAGGGCTGTAGCGGCAGTCATCGTCCTGAGAAACGTTTTTCTTGAGAGGGAAGCGGACATGGGAGGCATCCTTATGCTTGGGGGAATGGGAGTTCCTTGGGGGAGAAGGTTAGC
This sequence comes from Microvirga sp., assembly GCA_031547465.1. Taxonomy (GTDB): domain Bacteria; phylum Pseudomonadota; class Alphaproteobacteria; order Rhizobiales; family Beijerinckiaceae; genus Hohaiivirga. Next base: position 2,468 of record JAVBRX010000142.1, read on the forward strand.
GGTCGGGAACGTATGGCGCGCCGAGCGACCCGGGTGCGCCTACGCCCCGCCCGTGGCGGATCGACTTGATAACGAGGGCGAGAATGGTCGCGACATAGGGCAAGGCGGTCAGCACTTGCGGCGGCAGGTTGAAGTTTGCCGCTTGGGCATGCAGTTGCAACACCGATGCCGCGCCGAAAATATAAGCGCCGACCAGTGCCCAGCCCGGTTTCCACGAGGCGAACACCACGAGCGCCACAGCGATCCAGCCCTTGCCTGCTATCATGCCGGAGGACCATGAGCGAGTGTAGATGAGGGACAGGTAGCAGCCCGCCAGACCGGAGCAGAGACCGCCGAAAACGATTGCCGCAAGCCGTATCTTGATGACGGGCAAGCCGAGTGCCCGCGCCGAGGCATGGTTCTCGCCCACCGCCCGCAGCATCAGGCCGGACCTCGTGCGGGTCAGGTACCAGAACACGGCCATCGTCAGCACGAAAGAGAGGTAAACGAAGGCATCCTCGGCGAACAAAATCCTGCCAATATAGGGAATTTCGCTCAATACCGGGATGGTGAGCGGTGCAACCACCTTGCGCGAAGCGCCGAGGAAGGAATGGCCGAGCAGGCCGGAAAGGCCCAGCCCGAACAGGGTGAGTGCCAGCCCTGCCCCAACCTGATTAACGGCGAAGCCGAGGACAACGAAGGCGAAAAGAAGCGATGTTAACGCTCCGGCCAGCATACCGCCGAGAATGCCGACAAGCGTGGAATCGAACATCACTGCTGCCGCAAAGCCGCAGGAGGCTCCCATTGCCATCATGCCCTCGACGCCGAGATTAAGCACCCCTGCTCGCTCCGTCACTACCTCGCCGATGGCGGCGATCAGTAGCGGGGTTGATGCCATGATGATGGTGAGCAGAATGTTCTCGATCAGCATCAGGCGCGCTCCTCTTTCAGAACGATGCGCATCCGGTGGCTGACGAGGGCATCGGCAGCCAGAACGCAGATCAGGAGCATTCCCTGAAACATTTTCGTGAAATCGGCGGGAAGACCGTATTTCATTTGCGCGTATTCGCCGCCGACATAGGTCAGGGCCAGAAGCAGGGCCGAAACGAGAATGCCCACCGGGTTAAGCCGTCCGAGGAAGGCGACGATGATCGCGGTGAAGCCGTATCCGGGCGAGATCGTGGGCTGGAATTGGTTGATCGAGCCAGAAACCTCGACAATTCCAGCAATCCCGGCGAGTGCGCCGGAAATCATGAATACGACGATTGTCGTGATATTGATGTCGAATCCGGCAAAGCGCGCGGCGCGCGGCGCGTCGCCCGTCAGTCGCAGGCGATAACCGAAAACCGTGCGAGAAAACACGATGGCCGTGACGAGAACGGCAACGAGGGCAATGACAACGCCGAGATGCAGGCGGCCGCCGGAATACAGCGCCGGAACCGTTGCCGCCGGATCGAACATGACCGACACATGCTGATTCATCCCTTGTGGATCGCGCCAGGGGCCGCGCACCAGATAATCGAGCAGATTGTCGGCGATATAGACCAGCATCAAGCTGGTGAGGATCTCGTTGACGTTGAAGAACACCTTGAGCAGCGCCGGAATGAGCGCGTAAAGCGCGCCGCCGAGAGCGCCGAGCAGCAGCATCGCTACCCAGACCCAGGGGCCGACATCGCTGCCATAGGTGTAAATCGCCAGCCAGCCACCGAAAATGGCCCCGAAGATGTATTGTCCTTCCGCGCCGATATTCCACAAACTTGCGCGGAAACAATAGGACAAGCCGATGGCGATGATCGCCAGCGGCGTTGCCTTGCTGACGATCTGTTCCACGACCCACCAGTCGGTGAACGGATAGACCACATAGGCGCCAAAGACCGCGAAGGGGGATTTTCCTTTCAGCAATATAAAAATGCCGGCAAAGGCAAATGCGACGAAAAAAGCCCCGACAGGGGCGAGCGCCCTTGCCCATGGCGAGGCATTGGGGCGAGTGCTCAACTCAATCCGCATGGTTGCCCCCTTCCACGCTCTGCCCCAGCATTTCAAGACCGATCGTCTCCCGGCTCCATTCCGCTTTCGGGCGGATGGCGCTCAAGCTGCCATCCCGCAGAACGGCGATCCGGTCGGCAATATCGAACAGTTCATCGAGATCCTGGCTG
>JAVBRX010000150.1:0-12662 GCA_031547465.1 Microvirga sp.
GAGCCAGATCGCCGCAAAACACAGCGCCGCCCAGAGGTTGAGGCCGAGCAGCACACCGAGAAACGTCGCCACGCCCTTGCCACCTTTGAAACCAAGCCAGATCGGGAACAGATGGCCGATGAACGCCCCGAACCCGGCGGCAAGCGCCCCGGCTTCACCACCGAGATACCAGCCGATCAACACCGCCACCGTACCCTTGAGGGCATCGCCCAGCAACGTTCCGGCTGCAAGCGCCTTACGCCCGGTACGCAGAACGTTGGTCGCACCAATATTGCCGGAGCCGACCTTGCGGATATCTCCAAGTCCCGCAAGCCGGGTAATCAACAGCCCAAAGGGAATCGTCCCGCACAGATAGCCAAGCCCGAACAGCCCGATCACTGACATCCAAAGGCTGGACATTTCCGCACCTCACCCCTGCTCCGGCAGAACTGGTCTGCGAGCTTTACAAAGACTGCCTCTAGAGCATGATGCGTTTTCATGTAAACACATCATGCTCTAGTTTCCTTGGAACGCAATGCTTTGTGCGTTTAAGCGGATTCCACGTAAACGCGCATTGCTCTAACAAACATTGTTCCGGTCGAACACCCCTTGTCCGTCAACCAGTGTCAGGAGAACTTCTCCCTCCATTCTGGCATTCTCAAACGGCGTATTCTTCGACCGCGAGCGTAAGCTCTTTTTCTCCAGGATGTAAGGGGCATCGGGGTCAAACAGGATCAAATCCGCCGCTGCACCACGCCGTAGCGCCCCCCCCTCCAGCCCAAGAATCTCCGCCGGACGAGTTGACAGGGCGCGCAGGAGTTTCGGCAGGGAAACTGCCCCGGAATGCACCAGACGCAACGCTGCCGACAACAGGGTTTCGAGGCCGATGGCCCCACGCTCAGCCTCCGCGAACGGCAGCCGCTTGGTTTCGACATCCTGCGGGTTATGGTCGGAAACGATAACGTCAATGATCCCGGCGGACAAAGCCTCGATGACCGCCTGCCGGTCGCTCTCATGGCGCAACGGCGGGGACAGTTTGAAGAAGGTGCGGTAATCGCCGATGTCGTTCTCGTTCAGAACCAGATTGTTGATCGACACACCGCAGGTGATGCTCAGCCCCGCCTCGCGCGCCCGCTGGAATTCCTCAATCGAATCCGAGTTCGAGATCATCGCCGCATGATAGCGTCCGCCGGTGTGGCGCAGCAGGCGCAGGTCACGCTCCAGCATGATGGTTTCGGCTTCGCGGGGAATGCCCTTCAAACCGAGACGGGAGGCAAGCTCACCCTCGTTCATCACCCCCTCACCAACAAGATCTGGATCTTCCACATGATGCACGACGAGGGCGCCGAAATCCTTGGCGTAAGTGAGCGCCCGACGCATCACCTGGGCGTTGCGCACTGAATGCGCACCATCGGTAAACGCCACCGCCCCGGCTTCGCCCAGAAGCCCGAACTCTGTCATTTCCTGGCCCTCGAGACCCTTGGTCAGGGCAGCCATCGGATAAACCTTGATTCGGGTTTCGGCCCGCGCTCGGCGCATGACGAAATCAACAATCGCCGGATCGTCAATCACCGGGTTGGTGTCGGGCATTGATATCAGCGTCGTGACGCCACCGACCGCCGCCGCCTCGCCCGCACTTTCCAGCGTCTCGCGATGCTCGACCCCCGGCTCGCCGAGGAAGGTACGCATGTCGACGAGGCCAGGACTCAGCACATGGCCGTTGCAATCAACGACCTTGGCATCACCCGCGTCTAACCGCCCCTCCCAGACGAGATCGGCGATGCGCCCGTCGCGCACCAGCAGCGAGCCAATTCCTTCGCGCCCTTCCGCCGGATCAACCAGCCGGGCATTCCTGAACAGCAGCGGACGTGTTTTTTCGCTCATGACCGCCTCACCGGTTCGGAAGATGTTTTGCCAGCGCTTCAAGCACGGCCATACGGATAGCGACACCCATCTCCACCTGCTCGCGGATGCGTGACTGCTCGCCGTCGGCAATCTCGGAAGCGATTTCGACGCCCCGGTTCATCGGCCCTGGATGCATCACCAGCGCATCCGGCTTGGCGTGCGACAGCTTGTCGTGATCGAGGCCGAAGAAATGGAAATACTCCTTCACCGACGGCACGAACGAACCTTGCATCCTCTCGCGCTGCAACCGCAGCATCATGACGATGTCGGCATCGCGCAAACCTTTACGCATGTCGGTAAACACGGTTGCGCCCAGTCGCTCGGCCCCGCTCGGCATCAGCGTCGACGGGCCGACCAGCCGCACCGACGCCCCCATGGCATTGAGCAGGATGATATTGGAACGCGCCACCCGTGAATGCAGGATGTCGCCACAGATCGCTACCGTCAGCCCTTCGATCCGCCCCTTGTTGCGGCGGATCGTCAGCGCATCGAGCAGCGCCTGCGTCGGATGTTCGTGCGCCCCGTCCCCGGCATTGACCACCGAGCAATCGACCTTCTGCGCCAGCAGGTTCACCGCCCCCGCCGCGTGATGGCGCACAACGATGATATCGGGGCGCATGGCATTCAGTGTCGCGGCGGTGTCAATCAGCGTCTCGCCTTTCTTCACCGAAGAAGAAGAGATCGACATGTTCATCACATCTGCGCCAAGCCGCTTTCCGGCAAGCTCGAACGATGATTGCGTGCGAGTGGACGGTTCGAAGAACAGGTTGATCTGTGTGCGTCCGCGTAAGGTCGCTTTCTTCTTTTCGACCTGACGGCTGACCTCGACCTGACTGTCGGCGAGATCAAGCAAAGCCGTTATATCAAACGGCGAAAGCCCCTCGATTCCGAGGAGATGGCGATGGGGATAGGGATGGCTTGTCATAAGCCGCAAGAGCTACCGGGATGCCACCAAAATGCAAGTGTAAACTTGCCGCGCACAGCGAATTGAGGATAGCCGACGATTGCCGGTGCATAACCCGCGCATCGCCCCTATCCGACCCGATTTTACGGTAAGAGACTGGTTCTTTGTTTCAGATTACAAACTCGATAACAGAGTGCAAGCAACTCAATCCCGGTACTGGACGGTATCAACATCAGGCCCGCGAATGTCAGACATCGGATTTTGTGTCGTTCGGGCAGGCTGAACGTGTACCACGGGCACATCGGAAATGTGTCGCGGATAGCAAAGGCCAGGTCACTTTCACAATATGATTAAAGGTGTTGATAAATATCATGGTCTAAAATAAAGAAATCAGAAGACCTCTTATAAAGAGAGGATTATGCCCATTCGTGTTATAGTGAGTTATAACATAGGGCCTGTCCTTGGCCCTCAGACATCACATTAGGCAAATCTCGACCAGAGAGCGGGAAGGAGACAGGATGAAATACCATACGCTTACTCTATGTGGGCCCTGATTGCATTCGCCCGCTTCCAAAAGGAAGAAAAGATTTTGCCACGGTTTGACTTGTATAGTTTCAAGAGACCATTTTTTGTTTTTGCAGGCATAGCGGCCTATCTGACGGGGATGTCCCCTGCGATAACGGCCACTGTGCCGATCACTACGCGCACCGTCGTTCCCGCCAGCGGAAGTATAACGCTCAATGCCGGCAGCGATACGGTTATCGTCACTGTTCCCGGCACTTTTACAGGCAATGGCAGTGCGGTTTCCGTCGGTGCCAGCGGTACCTATACTGTTATCGGCGACGTTCGTTTTTCCGGCAACGTGGCTACCGTCAATGGTGGGGCAATTTACGCGGATACTGGTGCCGTGCTGGATTTTTCCGGCAGCACGGTCTCCTTCCTCAACAATCGAGCAGCCAGAGGCGGAGCGATTTATGCAATTGGCGGTCTTGCCATCAGTTCCAGTTCAGGGGGGATAACCCTACAGGGTAATACCGCAACTGCTGCGGGATCAGGCAATGGCGGAGGAGCGCTCTATTCGACCGGAACGGTCACCATCGGCGGCACGTCCACCGATTTGGTCATCAGTGGCAATACGGGGGCTCAAGGCGGCGCGATCTATTCCGGCGACGACATTGTAATCGACGGTAGTTTCAACAGAATCAGTATTACGTCCAATACCAGTACTTACCCGACCAAAACCTCCAATGAAAACGATACCGCCAACGGCGGGGGCGGCGCACTTTATGCTGCCGACAGCATCACAATAAACAACTCCGCTCCCAATGGCAGCCTTACGATCCAGGGAAATACCAGCCGGGCGGATGGTGGCGCACTTCATGCCCGAAACAGTATCACCATCCGCGGCACCTACACGAATATTCTTATCGATGCCAACACCAATTCCACAGGCATGGGCGGCGGTCTGCGCACGATCAATGCGGGCGGCATCACCATCGATACCACCACCTCCGGCAGCCTGGTCATGAGTAACAACTCGACCAATGAATACGGCGGTGCGTTAGACGCCGCCTATATAGGCACTGTCAACCTTTTGGGCAGTTACGGCTCGATCAGCATGACAGGCAACACTGCGGTAACCGCTGGCGGCGGGGCTATGGGATCGGCCCAGTCGATGGTTATCAACACCAACACAGCCGGGCAGCTCACGATAAGCAATAATACAGCGAGGACCAGTGGCGGCGCGTTCCTGGGGTACTTCGCGGACATGACATTGTCCGGCTCCTATGGCAGCATATTGGTAGACTCGAACAAGACGACCCTCACCGGCACCAGTGTCAGCCCCACAGGCGGAGCCGGCGGCGGATTTTATACCGCGGCCAACATGCTCATCAATCCGATTGTGGCTGGTACTATCGTCTTCAGCAACAACAGTGCCGGAAGCAGCGGTGGAGCACTTGCCACCAACACCACCGGCTCCACCACCATTGGCGGCAGTTCGAGCGGTCTGATTTTCAACAACAATACAGCATCCAACACCGGCGGAGCGATCTACTCCGGCTCCATTACCATCGGTGGCAGCCACAACAACATTCAGATCACATCCAATACTTCCACGAGCCATGGCGGTGCGTTTTTTGCTAATACCGGCGGGATAAGTTTTAGCAGCCATGCAGAGATCACAGGGAACAAATCCACCACCGGAAACGGCGGTGCTCTCTATGCCGCAAATGCGACGAACGGCATTGTGACTTTTGCCGCTGGCGCAACGATCCAGAATAACACCGCCGGTTTACAGGGCGGCGCTATCTGGGCCAACCGTGGGCTCACACTCAATGCCGGTTCAGGAACTCAAATCACCGGCAATACCGCCGGCACTCAAGGCGGAGCAATTTTCGTCAACACGCCCGGCGGTTCCGTTACGCTCACGGCCGACAATGGCGACATCGTGTTTTCAGGCAATCGCCAAAACGGGACGGAAGCCAATGCGATCTTTTTCAAAAGCACCACCTCTTCGCCATCCTTTACTTTAACGCTTAACGCCAGTGCCGGTCATGCCATCGAATTTCACGATCCCATTCAGGACAGCGGCACTGCCGGCAGACTGACGGTTAATAAGACCGGTACTGGCACCGTTCTGTTCAGCGGCCTGCAGGCCGATGGAGTAACGCCGACCCCTGGCGCACAATCGAACATCAACGCCGTGACAACAGTCTCCGCTGGCACGTTCCAACTCGATAACGGTGCCATTTATGGGCGCAACGCCACTACAGCCAGCACCAGCTTTACTCTTGCGGCGGCAGCTACCCTTGCCACGAGTGGCACGACCGTGGGGTCCGGTGGACAGATCAATGCACTAGCTATCACCCTGGCGAACGGCAGCCTTGTCAACATGGCGGCGAATCTGACGCTTAACGCCGGTAATACCAACACTCTTTTCAACGGCGTCAATCTCACCGCTACCGACAATGCAGTTCTCGCGACCGTAACCTCGGCGCAGCGGATCACACTGGCCAATACGAACACCTTCGCTGTCGTCGGTGGCAAGACACTCAGTTCTCCTGCCGTTTTCAACGGCACCGGTACGCTCGTGAAAAGCGATACTGGCACACTCACCTTAAGCGGCGTGGGCAGTCAGATCGGCGTCGTCAACAATACCGCCGGCACCCTATCGTTCATTCAGGCTGGCACATTCGCCACCACCGGAACTTTTACCACCGGCACCGGAGCGACCACTTCCATTTCAAGCGCCTCCCAACTGAATGTCGGCAGCACGTTTACCCAGCAATCGGGGGCAACCCTGAATGTTGCCCTTGGCAGTTTTCAGCCCATCGTCAACGCGGCCACGGCCAGTCTCAACGGCACACTCAACGTTTCCGGCATCGCCGCCAGCGCCCCCTCCACAGCCAGCGCCTTGCCCGCAATCCAGTTCAATATCATTCACACAGCAGCGGCAGGTAATATCACGGGCGATTTTATCGCCGTCAATGCCGCCGATGTTGGGGGATTTCCCGATTATCTGACGCTGACCGGCACCAAGGTCAATAACAATCAGGATTACAATGTCGGCCTGATGCTGACATGGAATGCTGGAGCAGTCAAAGGCAATGGTCTTTTCACCCTGACCAATGCCTCGGACACTTTCACTGTCGATGTTCCCCTCATCGATCAAAGCGGCAGCACGACAGGCTGGGATGGAACCACTCTTACCAAATCGGGGGCGGGCACCTTAATCCTCTCGGCGGCCAACACCTACACCGGCGAGACCCAAATTCAGGCAGGCACTCTGGCCCTTGACGGCACAGCCAACACCATTGCGAGCAGCAGCGCCGTTACCGTGGACAGCGGCGCGAGCCTGTCGCTTTTGAGTGGCGTCGCCCAGCGGGTCAACAATCTCTCCGGAGCAGGCAATGTCGATCTCGGTTCATCCGTACTGACAGCCAACAACACCACTAATACCTCTCTCAGCGGTGTCATCAACGGCACTGGCTCCTTGATCAAAGCCGGAGCAGCCACCCTCACCCTGACCGGCACTAACACCTATAGCGGCGGCACAGCCATCGGCGCAGGCACCTTGCAGATCGGCAATGGCGGCACGACTGGCAGTATCACCGGCACCATCCTCAACAACGGCACGCTTGCCATCAACCGCAGCGACAGCCTGACCCTCAACGGCACAATCAGCGGCAGCGGCGACCTCAAAACCCTGGGCACCGGTATCATTACCTTGTCTGGAACCAATACCTACGCTGGCGACACAGACGTGCAGGCAGGCACACTGGTCATGACCAATGCCCAGTCCATCGGCAGCGGCGCGGTCATCATCGACAGCGACGCCATTCTGCAGGTTGCGCCGACAGCGCCAGGCACCTTCACGTTCAATAATGCGCTCAGCGGTCTCGGCACAGGCACGTTGCAGGTCGACATGCTGGGCAACTCCCCTGCCGATACTTTTGCCTTTGGTGCAGGCGCGGGCTCCGCTTTCACAGGCACTGTGGTTCTCAACAACAGTACATTCGATCTGAGTGGCAATAACACCACAACATTGACCAACGCCACACTGCAACTGAATACCGGAAACATCACCACGGTTGACGCGGGCGTGCAAACCATCGGCAACCTGATCATCTCCGGCGGCACCGTCAAATTCGACGCCATATTACCCGGCGCACCGACTGGCACCATCAATACCGGCAACGTTCACTTCAACAGCGGTACCATTCAACTTGACATCCTCCCCACCCCCGTTCCGCTGCCTTCATCGGCTTTGCCACTTTTGCAACAGGACGACAATGTAATCGTGTCGCTGGTCAATGCTGCCACGGTCAGCGGCGATGTCAGCAGCTTATCGTTGATTGATCTGACCGGTGCCCCCATTCTGCCCGACCAACAACATAGTATCGTTCAGAACAGTGATCTGGTCGCCACCGGCTATTACGGTTACGGCTTGACCGATCTGGACAATCACACCGCCGATCATGGCCTGTTTGTCGAATATTCCCTGCAACAGGTCGACATCCATTCCGGCAAGACGCTCACGTTGGCAGACGACACCGCCTCCCCGCCCGGTGCAGATGAACTGCACGCCCAAATTACCGGTTCAGGCAATCTGGCCATTGCGGCAACGCATACGATCACGCTCAACAACAGCACCAACAATTACACCGGCTCTACGACCGTTTTGACCGGAACCCTGATACTCGGTACCGACCATGCGCTGGGGAATACGTCCGACCTTATTCTGGCGGGCGGTACGACCACGGATATCAATGGTAAGACCCAGACGGTCGGCGCACTGCATGGCACTGCCGGTTCGATGCTGGATTTAAATGACGGTTTCTTGACCGTCAGCAATGGTGGCCTCTTCGCCGGAGCGTTGAGCGGTTCCGGTACCATTGATCTATCCGGCGGTACTTTTATCGCCACCGGTACCAGCAATACGTTGACGGCAACCACACTGATTGGCCCGGATACTATTTTCAGCGGACTCGGACATTACGGCACGCTTGGCAGCAGTATCATCAATAATGGCACCATCACTGCCTTCAACGCATTGTCCGCCGGGACAGCAACCAGCTTCACCCTTGGCGGCGATCTGGTCAACCATGGCACAATTCAGTTGGCCGGCAGCACTGTCGGCAATATCCTGACCGTAGGCGGCAACTATTCCTCCAACGGTACTCTCATCGTCAACACAGTTCTGGGGGGCGATGCCTCTCTGACCGATAAACTGGTCATCAACGGCGATGCCGATGGCAATACACAGGTCATCGTCAATAATGTCGGCGGCTTGGGTGCGCAAACGGTCAACGGCATCACAATCGTTGAAGTACACGGCCAATCAAACGGCACTTTCACGCTTGCCAACCGCGTGGCAGCCGGCGCTTATGAATATCAACTCCAATTCGGTGGCACAGCCAACGATCAGAACTGGTATCTGCGCAGCACCCACCAAGGATCTGACATCCGTGTCGAAGTGCCGGTTTATATGGTGATCCTTCCCTTGGCGCTTGAATACGGTCATGCCATGATTGGCACATTACATGACCGGATCGGCGAAACTTGGCTGCATCCGTCCGATCCGGTGACGGAGGAACAGAGTGTCCCGTGCCGGAATATTTCCAGAGAGGCCCGTTGCACGGCGCGGGTGCCGAAACCCATGGACAATGCCAACCGGAACGGCTGGGCTCCGTTCGGCTGGGCACGGCTGATCGGTGACCGCGGCTTCCGCGAGAACGGCAACTTCTCCAGACACGGGACCGATTATAACTACACATTAGGCGGCATCCAGGCCGGTCTCGATATCTATGGTCATGAAAGGGCCGACGGCACCCTCGACAAGGCGGGGATCTATATCGGCCACGGCCAAGCCTCATCCAATGTCAAAAGCGTAATTGGCGGCAGGGCCGGCACCGTCGATATGGATGTTTACACCGTTGGCACGTACTGGACGCATTTCTCATCAAGCGGCTGGTACACGGACGCCGTCATGCAGGGTACCTGGTACGAGGCCGATGCCAAATCAATTTATAATCAGCGGATCGAGCCGAACGGCTTTGGCATCGCAACCTCACTAGAGGGCGGTTATGCTTTGAAGTTTGGCAGCAACTGGTCTTTGGAGCCGCAGGCCCAGCTTGTCTATCAGCATATATCGTTCGATCATGCCCGCGATCAGTTCGGTTTCATATGGTTTGAGCATGCCGAGTCTTTACGCGGGCGCCTCGGCTTCCGTCTGGTCAAGACATGGGACATCGGCGACGAAGCGATGCCGCGCTTTGTCAGCGGCTGGTTGCGAACAAATATCTGGCATGAGTTTTTAGGCAAGACGCAGACATCATTAGGCACATTCGACGGCCGGAACATGGCACCGTTCACGTCGGATCTCGGCGGCACCTGGGGCGAAATCAGTGCCGGCATTTCCGGTCAGGCTTCCAAAAATACCCACCTGTTTACAACCGCCGCTTATAACCGTTCGCTTGACAGCAAAGGCAGAGAGGCTTGGAGCGGACGCCTTGGCTTGACCATCAACTGGTAAGTAACGTCCAGAATACCCCATGAAGTTAGAAGACCAGCTAGATTCTCGCACCAAGTGCGACATGGGGCATACGCAGGATTCCTATTATCAGCGGACAAAACCTCGAAAGCAGGTCAGCGCCAACAATGATCTTCACCCTTGCCATTTCGGGCTATCGATCCATCCGCAAGCTCATGCTGCCGCTGGACCGGCTGACCATCGTCACTGGCCATCCATCTCACGAAAGAGCTGGGAGAAACCGTCGCTCATGTGAACGAGACACCTGCCTGGGTTTGGCCGGACCGCTAAAGACAGTATGAAAATATGGGGCATTTCCAAAAATCAGGCGTCTGGATTTACCGAGCCCCGGCGAATAACCTTTTATCCCAATTTTCAATCCCGCCTGTCTCCAACCGGCGCAAAACGATTTTTCGCCAGCTTTCCGCCAGTTGCGGAATCGCGGCCATCTCCTCCAGCGCCGGGCGGTTGAGGACATCGACATAAAGATGATGCAGCAGCCGCGTCAGCGGCCAGCCGGAATACGGGCGCTCGATGAGGCGCATGGAAACGCCTGTCACAAGAACACCCGGCTCGATCACCCGGTAATACCAACCGGTGCGCTGCGTCGTCTGCACACGCTCCGACATGTCCGCGATGCCGAAATGGTAGTTCAACTTCCAGCACGGCTGGCGCGCCTGCGACACCTCGAGCAGCACATCCCCTGCACGCCATAAATCGCCAACGCAGATATCGGCCTCCGTCATGCCGATTGTGGAGATGTTTTCGCCGAATGCGCCCGGACGGTCCCAATCGACGATTGCCCCCAGCAATTCCGCCCGCCATGCGACATAATGATCGCGCGGATAATGATGCACCGCCTTATCCGGACCGCCATGCACCCGTAGATCCGCCTGCTCGTCTCCCTCCAATCCAAGGAAATTGACGGCAACCGGCCCTGTAACGACAGCCTTTGCAATAGCGCTGTCTATCCCGCTCGTCCCCAAAGGCCGCGCCCGTCCAGTCAGGATTGCATCGATATTCATTTTTCACTCCCGCGCAGAACCTGCCCGATCATAAAACATATTTCAAGGAATCGAACGCTATACGCCATTGAAGAACCGTTCCTGACAGCCATCTTCGATGCCTGATCGTAATGCTGGCAGGGTCTGCTCAATTGACATGCAGCCCCGGCTGCACCACTACACGCGATTGAGGTTCGCGGAACATTTGTTCCGCTTCAGCAACAATCCGGAATCTTAAAGTTCGAGCGTCGCAGCATGAAACTTCTTGTCGTCGAGTCTCCGGCAAAAGCCAAGACGATCAACAAATATCTCGGATCGGATTACGAGGTTCTCGCCTCCTTCGGCCATATCCGCGATCTACCGCCAAAAGACGGCTCGGTCGATCCCGAGCAGGATTTCAGGATGCTGTGGGAACTCGACTCCCGCGGCGCAAAACGGGTATCCGAAATCGCCAAGGCACTGAAAGGCGCGGATAAACTAATTCTCGCCACCGACCCGGATCGCGAGGGCGAGGCGATTTCCTGGCATGTCATCGAGGCGCTGAACGAAAAGCGGGCGCTGAAAGGCATTCCCGTCGAGCGTGTCACCTTCAACGCCATCACCAAGGATGCGGTACAGACGGCGCTCGCCAATCCACGCCAGATCGACCAGGCGCTGGTCGATGCCTATCTCGCCCGCCGGGCACTCGATTACCTCGTCGGCTTCACCCTCTCTCCCGTCCTGTGGCGCAAGCTCCCCGGAGCGCGCTCCGCTGGCCGCGTGCAATCGGTGGCGCTCCGCCTCGTCTGCGACCGTGAGCGGGAGATCGAGCTTTTCAAGCCGAAGGAGTACTGGTCGCTCATTGCAACGCTTGCCACGAAAACCGGCGCGACATTCGATGCGCATCTCATCGGCGCGGACGGCAAGAAGATCACCCGCCTCGGTATCGGCGACGGCGAAACTGCGAACCGGTTCAAGAGCGATCTCGAACTCGCCTCCTTCTCGGTTGCTTCCGTCGAGGCGAAACCGGCGAAGCGTTATCCGCAGCCGCCGTTCACCACCTCGACCCTGCAACAGGAAGCCTCGCGCAAGCTTGGCCTCGCCCCGGCACAGACCATGCGCATCGCCCAGCGCCTGTACGAGGGCGTGGAGATCGGCGGCGAAACCGTCGGCCTCATCACCTATATGCGAACCGACGGCGTCGACATGGCCCCGGAAGCAGTGGCCGCCACCCGCCGCGTCATCGGCAAGGATTACGGCGACCGTTATCTGCCGGACGTGCCGCGCCGCTACACCGCCAAGGCGAAGAACGCCCAGGAGGCGCACGAAGCGGTGCGCCCCACCAATCTGGAGCGCCGCCCCAAAGATATCGCCAGGTTTCTGGAGCCGGAGCAGGCGAAACTCTACGAACTCATCTGGAAGCGCACGGTGGCAAGCCAGATGGAAACGGCGGAATTCGAGCGCACCACCGTCGAGATTGCCGCAACAGTAGGCCCGCGCAAGCTAGATCTGCGCGCCACCGGCCAGGTGGTGGTGTTCGACGGTTTCCTGACCCTTTATCAGGAAGGCCGCGACGACGATGGCGACGAGGATGGTGGCCGCCTGCCGCCGATGGCCGCGAACGACCCGCTGACCCGCCAGCGCATCGCCGCGACGCAGCATTTCACCGAACCGCCGCCGCGCTATTCCGAAGCGAGCCTGGTGAAGCGGATGGAGGAACTCGGCATCGGGCGCCCCTCCACCTACGCCTCCATCCTCGCCGTGCTGCGCGAGCGTGAATATGTCCGACTCGAAAAGAAGCGCCTTCATGCCGAAAACAAGGGCATGATCGTCACCGCCTTCCTGGAGAGCTTCTTCA
>JAVBRX010000134.1:0-6758 GCA_031547465.1 Microvirga sp.
CGGACGGGCATATGTCAGCTCTACCGGACTGACAAGATCATGATTCCGTGAGGAACACCATGCCTGTTTCCTACCTTGCCGACAGAGGCGTCGTAAGCGTCAGGGGCGCAGAAGCGCGGACGTTCCTCAACGGTCTCGTCACTTGCGACATGAACCGGATATCGCAAAACACGACGCGTTTCGGCGCGCTGTTGACTCCGCAGGGCAAGATCCTGTGCGATTTCCTGATCTTCCAGGCCCCGGGCAGCGAAGAAGATGGTTTTCTCTTCGATGCCCCGCGGGCTTGTGTCGCCGATCTCGTCAAGCGTCTGAACCTTTACAAACTGCGCGCCAGGGTAACGGTTGCCGATCTCTCAGAGATACTCGCAATCATCGCCGGATGGGGAGATGTGCGGAAACCCGCAACAGGGGACGGGGTTATCGCCGACGATCCCCGGCTCCCGACGCTCGGCTGGCGCGGCATCGTTCCCTTGGAGGCAGCCTGCTCCCTTGGGCAAGCCCTCCCCGAGACGTACCACGCCCACCGCATCGCCCTCGGCATCCCGGAAGGCGGCAAGGATTTTGCTTTTGTCGATGCCTTTCCGCACGAAGCGCAGATGGACCAGTTGCGCGGGGTGGATTTCGACAAGGGCTGCTATGTGGGGCAAGAGGTCGTCTCGCGTATGCAGCATCGCGGTACGGCGCGGACACGGATCGTCCCAGTACGGTATCCAAACGGCGGCACTCCCGAACCGGGGATCGACGTCACGGACGAGGAAAAGATCATCGGCAAGACCGGCAGCGGCGCGGGTAATTCCGGCCTCGCGATGCTGCGTCTCGACAAGGCGGATGAGGCCATCCGGGCAGGGCGAACGATTCTTGCCGGAGGACAGCCGGTCGCCCTCGTCAAACCGGGCTGGATCGGCTACCCCTTTCCCGGCGATTCCCCCTGAAGCGATATGGTCCTTCGATGACAGAAATGCTTATTCTCCACCCGGACGGCAAGCAGCGCTGTTGCTGGCCGGGACTAGACCCGTTTTACGTCGCCTATCACGACGAGGAATGGGGTGTGCCGGAATTCGACGACAGGGCGCTGTTCGAGAAACTGATTCTCGATGGCTTCCAGGCCGGATTGTCGTGGATCACCATCCTGCGCAAGCGCGAAAATTTCCGCAAAGCCTTTGCCGGGTTCGAGCCGCAAACCATCGCCCGTTTCACTGAAGCCGATATAGAGCGCCTGATGGGGGATGCGGGCATCGTACGCAACCGCTCGAAAATCGTCTCGGCTATCGCCAGTGCCAAAGCGTGGCTTACCATTCAGGAACACGGCTGTTTCTCGACATTCTTATGGGATTTCGTCGACGGCAGGCCGATTCAGAACAACCTGCATTCGCTAAAAGATATTCCGACGGAATCGGATGCTTCGCAGAAGATGGCCAAGGCCCTGAAAAAGGCCGGGTTCAATTTCTGCGGCCCGACCATCACCTATGCGTTCATGCAGGCGGTCGGCATGGTCAACGATCATTTTGTCGGTTGCTACCGCCATGCGGAATGCGTGGCACTGGCGGAGAAACTCTGATGCCGGGGCAGGCGCGCGTCTGGCAGCGGATGCTTTCGGGGCGACGGCTCAACCTGATCGACCCCTCGCCCCTCGATGTCGAAATAGAGGACATCGCCCACGGCCTCGCCCGCGTCGCCCGCTGGAACGGCCAAACCATCGGCGACCATATCTTCTCCGTAGCGCAGCACAGTCTGCTGGTAGAGGCGCTTGCCGGACATATCGACCCGAATCTGACGCGCCAGGGGCGGATGGCGGCCTTGCTGCACGATGCGCCGGAATATGTCGTTAGCGATATTATCTCACCGTTCAAGGCGGTAATCGGTGACGTTTACCGCGAGATCGAGGACCGGTTGCTACGCGCCGTGCATATGCGCTTCGGCCTGCCGCCGAGGGCGAGCGCCCCGGCATTGAAGACCATCAAGCGAGCGGATAAGCTTGCAGCCTATCTCGAAGCCGTCCGCCTCGCCGGGTTCGAGCAGAAGGAGGCGGAAAAGTATTTCGGCAAGCCCGAACCCCTGCCGCGAGCGATGGAGAATTACCTGACGCCATGGACGATACGCGATGCGCAGGCACTGTTTCTTGCCCGGTTCACTGAGTTGGAACGCAACGCCGCACCGGATGCAGGAGCGATGCAATAACGTGTTGATTTGTAGTATTTTTACGTCCAGCATCCCTAACTGAGGGCATCTGCGTGGACCTACCGCATAGTTTCAGGGATAAACCCGCATGACGGCCTTGTTCGTCTGCCCCCTGTCCCGTCTGGAAGCGACGCTCGCTAAAAGCGGTGCGAGCCATGTGGTGACGTTGCTCGGCCCCGAGGCCACGCTGCCGCCACTCCCCACCATTTTGCCGGAACAGCGGCTGATCCTGCGCTTCGCCGATATTCTTGGACCTCTGGAAGGATATATCACGCCCTCGGAGGTGCATATTGCGACACTTCTCACTTTCCTGCGGCGTTGGGATCGTGCCCGCCCAATGCTGTTTCACTGCTATGCCGGAATCAGCCGCTCCACGGCGGCGGCATTCATCGCCGCCTGCGCCCTGATGCCGGAGAGAATGGAAAACGTCATCGCTCGGGATTTGCGCCTTGCTTCGCCTTCGGCAACTCCGAACGCCCTGATGATCGCCCTTGCCGACAACATGCTCGGTTGCGACGGGCGCATGAGCGCGGCGGTGGCAGGGATCGGGCGCGGGCGCGATGCGTTCGAGGGCGAACCGTTCAGGCTGGATTTGCAAGGCTGATCATTGGAATTAATTTGCGCCCTGCGAAAGAACTGCACAGAAAATAGTGGCAAGGGTCGTTCTTTCGGACCAATCCAACCCTATTGTCATCGTACCGCTTGCAACCGGAGCCGAGGACGCTCATAACCCCGCCCTGAAGCGTGGTCCACGAGATCGGACAAGGCTCCAAAGTACTTCTATCTGCCGCATTTCTTCCGCTTCACAGGTGTCCACTTTCAGCGAAAGAAGGCTTCAAAAGGCGCTCCCGACATGACGACAGACACCAGACCGGCCCCTCTCCCCCCTGTCGATAACCTGCCGTTCGAGCAGGCATTGGGCGAACTGGAGGAGATCGTACGGCGCCTCGAACGAGGCGATGTCGCCCTTGAAGAGTCTATCGCCATCTATGAGCGCGGTGAAATGCTGAAAAAGCGTTGCGAAACCCTGCTCAAGAAGGCCGAGACCAGAATTGAGAAAATCGCCACCAATGCCGACGGAAAAGTCAGCGCTGCTCCCCTCGACGTCGAATCCTGATATTTTCACCTGTTTATCCTTGTCCGCGCCCTGCCGAAGCCGGAGCCTCCGATTGTGACCCATCTGCCGACCCTTCCGCTTCTCAAGACTGTCCGGACCCCCGCAGACCTGCGCGCCCTGCCGGAAAGCGACCTGAGGCAAGTCGCGGACGAATTGCGGCAGGAGACGATCAGCGCCGTTTCCGTCACCGGCGGGCATCTCGGGGCGGGGCTTGGCGTCGTCGAACTGACGCTGGCGCTGCATTACGTGTTCGACACCCCGAACGACCGGCTGATCTGGGATGTCGGTCATCAGGCCTATCCGCACAAGATCCTCACCGGACGGCGCGAGCGCATCCGCACCCTGCGGCAGGAAGGCGGCTTGTCCGGTTTCACCAAGCGCGCGGAAAGCGAATACGACCCGTTTGGGACAGCGCATTCCTCGACCTCTATTTCCGCCGGTCTCGGCATGGCGGTGGCGCGGGATCTCTCGAAAGCCGCCAACAACGTGATCTGCGTCATCGGCGACGGCTCGATGTCGGCGGGCATGGCCTATGAGGCGATGAACAATGCCGGGGCGATGCACTCACGGCTCATCGTCATCCTCAATGACAACGACATGTCGATTGCGCCGCCGGTCGGAGCGATGTCGGCCTATCTGGCGCGGCTGGTTTCCGGCGGCACCTATCGCAGCATCCGCGAGGCCGCCAAACAGCTTGCCAACAAGCTGCCGAAATTCTTCTACCAGAAGGCGCAGCGGGTCGAGGAATACGCCCGTGGCTTCTGGACCGGCGGCACCTTGTTCGAGGAACTCGGGTTCTATTATGTCGGCCCCATCGACGGCCACAATCTCGACCATCTGCTGCCGGTGTTGAAGAACGTCCGTGATACGCAGAACGGGCCGATCCTCATCCATGTGGTTACGCAGAAGGGCAAAGGCTACCCCCCCGCCGAAGCTGCGCCGGACAAATATCACGGCGTTTCAACCTTCGACATTATCACCGGCACACAAGTCACGGCAAAGACCAACGCGCCGAGCTACACGAAAGTGTTCGGCGAGGCGCTCGTCAAGGAAGCCCGTAAGGATGATCGCATCGTCGCCATCACGGCGGCCATGCCCGCCGGAACCGGCATCGACCTGTTCCAGCAGGAATTCCCGGCCCGGACATTCGATGTCGGTATCGCTGAGCAACATGCCGTGACCTTCGCCGCCGGACTGGCGGCGGAAGGCTATAAGCCGTTCTGCGGCATCTACTCCACCTTCCTGCAACGGGCTTACGACCAGGTGGCGCATGATGTGGCGCTGCAAAACCTGCCCGTGCGCTTCGCCCTCGACCGCGCCGGGCTGGTGGGAGCGGACGGGCCGACCCATGCCGGTTCCTTCGATCTCGCCTATCTCGGCTGCCTGCCGAACATGGTGATCATGGCCGCGGGCGATGAAGTGGAACTGATGCATATGGTGGCGACCGCCGCCGCTTACGACGATGGTCCGATCGCCTTCCGCTACCCGCGCGGCGACGGTATCGGTGTCGATATGCCGGAAACCGGCATGCCGCTCGCTATCGGCAAGGGCCGGGTGCTGCGCGAGGGCAGCCACATCGCCATTCTCAGCCTCGGCACCCGTCTGAAGGAAGCCTTGAAAGCCGCCGAACTCCTGGACGTGCGCGGCCTTTCGACCACCGTCGCCGACGCCCGCTTTGCCAAACCGCTCGATCAGGACCTCGTGCTGCACCTCGCTAAAAACCATGAAGTTCTCATCACCATCGAGGAAGGCTCCATCGGCGGTTTCGGCAGCCATGTACTGCAATTGCTGGCTGAACGCGGCGCACTCGACAAGGGCTTGAAAGTCCGCCCGATGGTGCTGCCCGACACCTATATCGACCACGGTAAACCCGACCGCATGTACGCCGAGGCCGGACTGGACGCGGCAGGCATCATCGCGCAGGTATTAGCGGCGCTGGGGAAGGATACGGGAGCAGCGTTGCGGGCAATTGAAGCGTGAAAAAACGCCCCGCCGCGAAACGCGGCAGGGGCGTCATTTAACCGGCTTATTATTCCCCGGATCAGATCGTCAGCGTTCCCGCCTTGGCGGCGGCATAGCGGGCGGCGACGGCTTTCCAATCGAGGACGTTCCACCATGCCTTGAGGTAATCGGCGCGGCGGTTTTGGTATTTCAGGTAATAAGCGTGCTCCCATACGTCGTTGCCCATCAGCACCTTCGCGCCGTCCATCAGCGGCGTGTCCTGGTTCGGCTTGGCGACGATGGCGAGCTTGCCGTCTTTGTCTACAGTCACGAACACCCAGCCGGAGCCGAACTGTTTCGTCCCTGCGGTATTGAAGGACTCCTGAAACTTGGCGAAGCCGCCGAGATCCTTATCGATGGCTGCCTTCAACTCACCGTCCGGTTCACCGCCCGCGCCGCCCATGATCGACCAGAACATGCTGTGATTGGCATGTCCGCCGCCATTATTACGCAACGCACCGCGGATAGCTTCCGGAGCCGCGGACAGCTTGGCGAGAATTTCGGGCAGCGGTTTGGCGGCGAGATCGGCATAATCCTTCAGGGCCACGTTGAGGTTGGCAACATAAGCCGCGTGATGCTTGTCGTGATGGATCTCCATCGTCATGGCGTCGATATGCGGCTCGTTCTTGTTGAACGCATAGGGCAGCGGATCAAGCTTGAACGGCCCGGTGGGCGCTTGCGCGAAGGCTCGGCTCGTGACAGTGCTGCTCAATGCAGCGCCAAAACCGGCCATAGCGGCTCCGGCGATAATATGGCGGCGATTCAGGGTCTTCATGTCGTTCCTCCTGGTGATTTGAACGGAAAGATCGGGACTTCCATCTTAGAATGGCCAAGCTTCGTTGCAAGATGTTGCAAATGATTTGCAATGTCATGATACAATATGTCGCAGAGAAGGGATAACATGTTGCGTTTACGGGCCGATGCGGTGCTGGTGAGACGGCGCGTTTTTCAAAGCCGGGCGCGGGCGCAGGAGGCGATTGCCGCCGGGCTGGTGCAGGCGGACGGGGTAACGTTGGAAAAGCCATCGCAACTCATCCGCCCGAATGCAGAGATTGCGGCGCAAGAGCCGCACCCTTACGTTTCGCGCGGCGGGGTGAAACTCGCTGCTGCGCTCGATACGTTTGCGTTCGACCCGAAAGGCAAGACCTGCCTCGATCTCGGTGCCTCGACCGGCGGGTTTTCGCAGGTGCTGCTGATGCGCGGCGCGGCGCGGGTTTACGCAGTAGATGTCGGCCACGGACAACTTCACCCACAAGTTGCCGCCGACCAACGCCTCGTCAACCTAGAAAAGACCGATGCCCGCCGCCTCGATGCCGGGTTGATCCCGGAACCGGTGGATCTGATCGTCGCCGATGTCAGCTTCATTCCGCTCGCCCTCGTCCTGCCCGCCGCCCTTGTCTTCGCCGCTCCGGTCTGCGATCTGGCGCTGCTGGTGAAACCGCAATTTGAGGCCGGGCGGGCG
>JAVBRX010000062.1:0-4665 GCA_031547465.1 Microvirga sp.
TGTGCTCATCCGTCTGACAGCGTGCTTAAAAACTTCGTTCCCGCTCATCCTGAAATAATGGAGCCCATGGGCCACCGTATCCATCGTGGCCGGATGACGGGAGCCTCCGCCAGGGATTAAGACCAGATCGGCCAATTCCCCATCTGCTCCAAAGGTATCGGCATCAGGTATTCAGGCAATTTCGAGAAAATCGACTGGGCATTGCTGTTTGAACAGATCGGAAAGCCGAACTGGATCAGTGGAACCGGACACGGGCAGTGGCTTCTGGAAGCCGAAGGCCGGACAGTTGCTCAGCTCTGGCGGCATCTGACGGGGAATGCCAGTGCGTCCATCACCGATGGCGAAATAACCGGGGTTGACCTTACTCGTGCGCTCGAACAGAAAACGCTCGTGCCGGGGCAGGATCAGAATGGCGGCAAGACACCATTCTCCAATCTTCAGTCCACCCTTACGGCAAACGGAGACACGATCACCCTGTCGGATGGCATCATGACGACGGAGGCAGCCAAGGCCGGGTTTTCCGGCACATTGTCGCTTTTCCGACAGGCGCTGATGCTACGCGGTTCTATCGTGACCGGTAAGGATCCCGTCAGGGTTCTGACATTCGCCATCGACGGCCCATGGCGAAAACCGCTTTTTTCCTTTGAAAACCTGGCATCGTCCCCACCTGCAACGGTAGAAACGCCACCGGCTGTCCCCTGAGGGTCAACAGGCAGAAGCAAGCCCCCGCTTTACGCCTTGCGTTCCCAGCGTCCTTCCGGGTTCTGCTGCCAATAGGTCACGGCATGGCCGGCTTCTTTCAGCCGCTTCCATTGTTCGCGCGCTTTCACGAGGTTCTCCTCATAGCGACCGTCGAACAGGACGACCAGACGCTGATAACTGGCAACGTCATCTGGCTCCATCACGCCTTCGATCAGGAAGCGGATCGCAGCACCGTTTCTGTTATCGGGACGCACCGTCAGCAGGATGGGCTGATCCACTGGATTATCGCGACCATCGAGACCGTGAGGAAGGAAGCTTTCTTCCGAAAAGGTCCATAGCAGATCGTCTAGAAGCGCGAGCCGCTCTTCCGTGGCTCCCTGAACGGCAACGCGCCAGCCTTTCTCGCGCGAGCGCAAGATCAGGGTCGGCAGAACCGCCTCAAGCGGCTGGCGCTGTAACTGATAGAACAGAATTTCGGCCATTCCCGCGTCCAGTCGAGCCATGGCCCCAGCACGATTCCAAATCGTCAGGGGCCTCCGGCAATCTACTCCCTGCCGGGGTGCGCCTCAATCGGCGGCAATCCCCACGCTCATTCTTCGTAATGGGTGCGTACGAGGCGGTCCAGCAGGCGCACACCCCAGCCCGAACTCCAGCCCTGGCTGATTTCCGTTGCCGGCGACCCCATGGCGGTTCCGGCAATATCGAGATGCGCCCACGGCACGTCGTTGACAAACCGCTTCAGAAATGCCGCAGCGGAACAGGAACCGGCGTTGCGCCCTGCCGAATTGCGGATGTCGGCGAACTTGGATTCGATCATCTTGTCGTGTTCCGGACCGACCGGCATCCGCCAAACTTTCTCGCCCGTCTCCACTGCAGCCTGGGCGATGCGGGCGGCGAGATTGTCGTCGTTGGAGAACAGGCCTGCGTAATCCTGCCCCAACGCCACCAGAATTGCCCCGGTCAGCGTCGCCAGGTCAATCATCGCCTTGGGCTTGAAACGATCCTGCGCGTACCACAGCACATCGGCCAGAACGAGACGCCCTTCGGCATCGGTATTGATGATCTCGATTGTCTGTCCAGACATCGACGTGACGATATCGCCGGGGCGCTGGGCATCGCCGCCAGGCATATTCTCGACCAGGCCAATGAGGCCGACGACATTCGCCTTGGCCTTGCGGCGAGCCAGGGCGTGCATCAGGCCGACAACGCAGGCCGCGCCCGCCATGTCGCCCTTCATATCCTCCATATTGGCGGCAGGCTTGATGGAGATGCCGCCGCTATCGAAGCACACGCCCTTGCCGACGACGGCAAGCGGCTTGTCCGCTTCCTTGCCGCCTTTCCAGCGCATTACCGCTACGAAACTCTCCTTGCGCGACCCCTGGCCGACGCCGAGCAAAGCCCGCATCCCGAGTTTCTTCAGAGCCTTCTCATCAAGAATCTCGACCTCGACGCCTGTCTTCTTCAAGGCTTCGGCCCGTTTGACAAACTCTTCCGGCGTCATGACGTTCGGCGGCTCATTGACGAGGTCGCGGGCCATCGTCACCCCTTCGGCAACGGCATTCCCCGCCTTAAAGGCTTTCTTGGCCAGAGCCGAATCAGACGATAGGAGACTGACAGAGGTGACGCCTTCCTCCTTGTCATCGTGCTTCTTCTTTTTGGTCTTGTAGCGGTCGAAACGGTAGCTGCGCAGCAACCCGCCAAGGGCCATCCGGGCCACGGCATCGCCATCCACCTTAAATCCGGGAATATCGCACAGAATGGTTGCCGTCCGGCTCGAAACCTTACCGATAGCGAAACCGCCGAAGGTTTCCCAATCGAACGATGTCGCTTCGCCTACCCTATCCTTCTTGCCGCCCACCCCGATCACTGTCAGTCGCTCAACAGCAAGACCGGCGGGAGTCGTCAAGCTCATGGCCGTGCGAGGTGTGCCCTTGAACCCTTCAATAGCGGCGGCTCTGGCGACGATACCGGTTGCGCCTTCACCGAGCGCCTTGGCGGCATCGGCCCCCAACTTCAGGCCGTCATCGACAAATACCACCACATTACCGTCCAAATTCGCGCCAAATGACTGAAATTCAACTTTTACCGCCTCGGCCATGGTTTCCCCGCTTGCCTCTTGTCGATCAATCGCTCCTGCCGCACGAACCACGGCAAACCAGTTCACCATATGCAGCGGCACCGCTCAATGAAACAGTCTGGAAGCGGAATCTTTTACCGGGCAAATGGTTACCAACTGCTTGCCGTCAACACCGGACAGGAGTAGGCAGGAAACGGTTCAAGTGTCGCCGATCCGGGATATGCAAGACAATAGCCTCGCCCTCAAAGCCAAACGGCCCCCTCGGCCAATGGACAAGTTCCCGGAGCGCCAATGAAGCTTACCGAGCGTTACATATTCAAGATCGCCATTGTTGCCTTCATTGCCTGCCTGACAGCATTGACGGGGGTGATCTGGATTACGTCGGCCCTGCGGCAACTCGATCTTCTGACGAGCAAGGGACAGACGATCCTTGTCTTTCTGTACGCCACAATCCTTACCCTGCCCGGGCTGATCGTCTTCATCGCGCCTTTTACGCTGCTGATCGCCGCTCTTTACACCCTGAATCGACTGAACAGCGATTCCGAACTGATCGTCATGAGCGCATCCGGCATCAAACCCGCCAGTCTTTTACGGCCATTTCTCCTGCTCGGATTGATCATTTCCGTTCTGGTCGGCCTTCTCGCCCTCTACCTGAATCCGTTGGCCCTACAGAATGCCCGCTCGCTGACAAACAAAATTCGTGCCGATTTCATCTCCTTCTTCGTCAAGGAGGGGCAGTTCGCCAATCTCGAAGGACTGACAATTCACTACCGCGAGAAAGCCGGCGACATTCTGAAAGGCATGGTGATTCAGGACCGCCGCGACCCGAACAGCGTCATGACCTATCTGGCAGAGCGCAGTTTCACGAGAGATGTGGGCGAGCGGTCGTTCCTTGTGCTTGAAAACGGTAGTGTGCAGCGCCAGACGCCTTCCGGGCACGATGTGTCGATTGTCATGTTCGAGCGCTACAGCATCGATCTTTCAACCTTGCAAGCTCAAACCGATCTTGGCATGAAACCATCGGAGCGGACGACATGGCAGCTTCTCTTTCCCAATCCGGACGATCCATTTTACCAACGGTTCTCCGGACGTTTCGTCAGCGAGCTACATGAACGGCTGTCGTCGGTCCTGTATCCGATCGTCATGGTGCTGGTCGCCTTTGCCTGCCTCGGCAGCGCCCGAACGACGCGACAGGGGCGTGGCATGGCTATCAGCATGGCCATCCTATGGGCTGTTCTGGTACGCTTCGCCGGCCATGCGGCTAAGAATGCCGTCATGAGCAATCAGTCTCTGGTCTGGCTGGTTTATAGCGCCTCAATCATCAGCATTCTTGTCGCCCTTGTCTTTATTTTCCAGGAAGCCCGCGTCCAACGCTACCGGGCGCGCCTGAACGCCATCTTCGGCAACTTCCTCTTCTGGCGGTGGCTTTCTCCGGCCCAGAGCAAGGGAGCTTGATCATGGGAATCGGGCAAACTCTCGGGCGTTATCTGTCACGGCAATTTTTCAAGACAATCCTTGTTATCTTCCTTGGCGTCTTCTTCCTTATCTACAGTGTAGACTACTTAGAGACGACGCGCCGGGTCGGCGATGTGGAAGGGGTTTCAGCCGGACTGGTCGCCCGGCTGTCGCTGTTCCGCACACCGGCAATTGCCGAACAGGTTCTGCCCTTTGCCGTCCTGTTCGGCAGCATGGTGACGCTTCTGCAGCTGAGCCGCAAACTGGAGCTGGTTATCGCCCGCTCCGCAGGCATCTCCGCCTGGCAGTTCCTGCTACCGGGCGTCATCGTTGCTGCCCTGCTCGGCATCGTGTCCGTTACCGCCTTCAATCCCCTGTCCGCGTTCCTGAAACAGAAAGCAATGACGATCGAGGCGCGGATTGCAGCTAAG
>JAVBRX010000073.1:0-6392 GCA_031547465.1 Microvirga sp.
ATCGAGGACGATCTTGAAACTCCGACAGCCGATCTCCATGCCCTGGCGCTGGAAGTGGTGGAGCGGGCGGTGCGCGACGATGAGGTTTTGACCCGCCTCGCCATTCCGCAAACCGGATGGGATATGATCCGCGCCAGCTACAAGCGGGGCGACCCGAGCCTCTACGGACGGTTCGACTTCGCCTATGACGGCAAAGCTCCGGCCAAACTGCTCGAATACAATGCCGACACGCCGACCGCCCTTTACGAGGCAAGCTGTTTTCAATGGTCCTGGCTGGAGGATCTGATCGGCAGTGGTGCATTGCCGGGTGACGCCGACCAGTTCAATTCAATCCATGACCGGCTGATTGCGACGCTGCATGAAATTGCCATGGGGCGCAAGCTGCATCTTGCCTGTATGCGGAATGCGGAAGAAGATCTCGGCACCGTCGCCTACCTGAAGGATTGTGCGGAGATTGCTGGGCTGGAGGCAACGTTTACGGCGATAGAGGATATCGGCCTGTTGCAGAACGGGTTTTTCTGTGATGCTGCAAGCGAGGCGATGGCGCTGCTGTTCAAGCTCTATCCGTGGGAGTGGATGTTGCAGGAGACATACGCCGCCAATCTCCTGACCAGCGGCACCGCTTTTCTGGAACCGCCGTGGAAGGCGATTCTCTCGAACAAGGGCCTGTTGCCGCTACTGTGGGAGATGGCCCCCGGACACCCGAATCTCTTACCTGCCTTCTTCGAGAATGATCCGCGCAAATGGGAGCTTGGAACCTCCTTCGCCAAGAAGCCGCTGTTTTCCCGCGAGGGCGAGAATGTCACCTTGGTTAGCGGCGCAAGCGTGCTTGACAGTGCCGGCGGACTTTACGGCAAGGAAGGCTACATCCGCCAGGCCTTGGTCAATATTCCGAACTTCGATGGCAATTATCCGGTGATCGGTAGCTGGGTTGTCGGCGGCGAAGCGGCGGGAATAGGCATCCGCGAGGATCTGACGCCGATCACCAAGAACACTTCCCGTTTTGTTCCTCACGCGATCCTGCCGTAACGGAGGGACGCGCCCATGCCATTCCTCATCATTGCGGGTATCATAATTCTGGTGGCAATCATCACCCTGCCGCAGATCTGGATCCAGCAGGCGATGGCGCGTCATGGCAAGGATCGTGCCGATTTTCCCGGAACCGGTGGTGAACTTGCCGCGCATCTGCTTACTCTGGCAGATTTGAAGGATGTGATCGTCGAGGAAACCGGGGCGGGACAGGGCGATCATTACGACCCGCGGGCGAGAGCCGTGCGCCTGTCGTCGGACATCCTGCATGGCCGGTCGGTTACGGCTGTTGCCGTCGCCGCGCATGAGGTGTCGCACGCCATCCAGCATCGTGACGATCATTCGCTGCTACTCGCCCGGATCAGAATGTCCAGGCCTGTGCAGACGATCGAAAGAGTGGCGGGTGTGGTGCTTGCCTCGGCCCCTTTCGTCTTCATTTTCGTCAAGTCTCCCGCCCTGGTTTTCCTGCAACTCGGTGTTTGTCTGCTGCTTCTGTGCGCTCGGCTGGGGATGCATGTCGTGACGTTGCCCGTCGAGTACGATGCCAGTTTCAACAAGGCGCTGCCCATTCTCATCAAGGGTGGTTTCCTGTCGCCGGAAGACTACGATGCGGCAAAAACGGTTTTGCTCGCCGCCGCTTTTACCTATGTGGCGGCTGCCCTGATGTCGCTCCTCGACCTGACGCGGTTGGTCCGGGTCTTCCGGTGACGGCTATTACGATGAGCTTCAAAGGCTTTTAAGCGAGACTATCCTGCTGACCGGCTCCTTGCCTTTCTTTCGGGGGCTGCATGTGCTGGCATGGCGGACATGTCTGGAACTGTCCACGCTGCCCGAAACCGGCGGGTATTTTGCATTGCGCCTTGAACCCAAGATGCTTAAAGCTGGACTATACGTTGTGTCTGGGGAGCATTCACGTGAGCCGTATCGTCCGTACCATTGCTATGGCAGTTGGCCTGTTCAGCGGCGTCGTCTGCTCGCAGGCTCCGGAATTCGCGCAGCAATACCGACAGCGGATCGGTGGCGGCATTGATGAACTGAAACGGGTCGTCTCACGCTTCGAGGCCGATGCAGCCCGTGTCGGGCAATCGGTTTCGCAGGCAATCGAAGCCTTGAGGATTTCGCCGGATCAACTGGTTCGCGCCCGCGGCGAGGCCGCCATCGCTGATCGTGACCGGCTGGAAAACCTGGAGCGGCAACGTAACGAAATGCAGCAGTCCGGGCCATTCTTCCGTGTTGCTTATATGCTGAAAGGTGTCGATCCCGCTCTGGCTCGCGCTACTTATGCCGCGTTCGAACCCGCCGTGCCGGTGACGCAGGAGGGGATATTGTCCGCTGTTATCGGGTTTCTGTTCGGTGGCGGGCTGACGTTGTTTCTGACGCGGATAATGCGGACGCTGTTCGGTGGGCGGAAGAAGCCGCAGATAGAGCCTGAAACGACCCGCACCGTTCCCTTGCGTATGCCCGTGCTTGACGCTTCGGCCAACCAGATGCCCGAACAAAAGATCAAACTGCGGACGATCGAAGACGACGAGCAGCGCTGAGCAAGCAGCCGTTTCGACAGTTTAAGCAAGAAATCCGAAGCATTTTCCATCCGGCCTGGAGCAGGAGAACGCTTCGAATTTACGTTATTACAGGTCATGCACCAGTACGTTGCGGAACTGCCAGTGGTCGTCTATGTCGATATCCTCGGCGAAATAGCCAGGGCGACCGGTCAGCGGTGTCCAGTCCGTATAATGCCCTTCGACCGGGCCGATATAGGGCTTTTGCACGTCCAGGCAGCGGCGGAAATCCAGCTCCTCCGCCTCGACGATGCCGCTCCCCGGATTCTCCAGTGCCCAGACCATCCCGGCCAGAACCGCCGACGACACCTGCAATCCGGTCGCGCTCTGGTAGAGAGCTATCCGTTTGGCCTCATCGTTGCTGAGCCGTGAGCCGTACCAGTACGCATTCTTATCGTGGCCATAGAGCAGCACGCCGAGATCATCGGTGCCGTCGAGGATTTCGGTTTCGTCGAGGATGTGAATCTGCTCCGGCGTTGCTCCGGCATACCCGAACATCTCGTGCAGGGAGATGAGCGCATCGTTGCACGGATGATAGGCGTAGTGACAGGTTGGTCGATAGGCGACGGAACCGTCCGTATTACGTGAAGTAAAGTAATCAGCCAGCGTAATCGCTTCGTTATGTGTGATGAGGAACCCGAGTTGCGGTCCGGCTGCCGGGGTCCATGTGCGCACACGGGTATCTGCTCCCGGTTGCAGTAGATAAATGGCTGCCTGGCTTCCCGTAGCATGGCTATGGGCATTGTCGGGTTTCCAGGTTTCATGGGTGCCCCAGCCGAGTTCGGCGGGTTGCAGCGCTTCAGAGAAGAAACCTTCGACCGACCAGGTATTGACGAACGTTCCCTGCGCCTTCGGCGTCTTCGCTCGTTGCGTGTCGCGTTCGGCAATGTGGATGCCTTTGACGCCGGCGCGCTGCATCAGTCGCGCCCAGTCATCGCGGGTGGTGGGCGGGGTTGCATCAATGCCGAGATCGGCGGCAAGATTGAGCAGGGCCTGTTTGGCGAGCCAGGACACCATGCCGGGATTGGCTCCGGAACAGGAAACGGCGGTCGGTCCGCCCGGATTGCGCCGCTTTGCAGCCAGCAGGGTTTCCCTGAGAATGTAATTGGTGCGGCTGGCGGCATCGGCGGTTTTACTCGTGTAAATACCGGGCCAGGGTTCGACTACGGTATCGATATACGAGGCTCCAAGCTGGCGTGCCAGTTCCATGATGGCGACGGAGGACGTATCGACCGACAGGTTGACGCAAAATCCGCCGCCGTTTTCATTTTGCAATAGAGGGGTAAGTATCTCGACGTAATTATCCGGTGTGATGGCCTTCTGGATGAATCGCACGCCGTGCTTGTCGGCGATATGGCGATTCTTGGTGTCAGGGTCGATGACCACGAATCTGGTTTTATCGAACGAAAAATGACGTTCGATGAGCGGTAACGCGCCTTTGCCGATCGAGCCGAAACCGATCATGACAATCGGACCAGCGATGCGGCCATAAACGGGCCATGTGGTCATCTTCACTAAACTCCTTCAGCGCCACGGCGCCTGCCTGCGAGGTTCTCCACGGAAATGTCACTACTCCATGATCGCTTCCCGACTTTAGGCTTGGGGCGATCCTGTTCGTCTTAAGCGCGGAATGAGGAGCGGTTGAAACGCCTGCAATCCGGTGATCTTGCCGGAATGCCGCGTACGGCATCGACCGAAGATGCATACAACCCTTTGGCGGGCCGTCAATAAAATTGACAGGAACTGTATGCGGCATTGCGCCGGATCAATCCGGCGCAATAGGGTAGGAGGATCAGATTACGTAGCTTTTCAGCGGCGGAAAACCGTTGAAGGCCACAGCCGAATAGGTCGCGGTATAGGCCCCTGCGCCTTCGATCAGGAGTTTGTCGCCGATCTCTAGAGATACTGGCAATGGATAGGGATTGCGCTCGTACAGCACATCGGCGGAATCGCAGGTTGGCCCGGCAATGACACAGGGCGCGACCGCATCGCCGTCGCGGGCGCTGCGAATCGGATAACGGATTGCTTCGTCCATGGTTTCCGCCAGACCGCCGAACTTGCCGATATCGAGGTAAACCCAACGCAACTCGCCCTCGTCGGCACTTTTCTTCGATACCAGCACCACTTCGGCCTCGATCATGCCGGCATCGCCGACCATACCGCGCCCCGGCTCGATGATCGTCTCCGGCAGGTGGTTACCGAAATGCTTCGAGAGCGACTGGAAAATCGCATTCCCATACGCTTCAACGGCGGGGATATCCTTGAGGTAACGGGCCGGGAAGCCACCGCCGAGATTGACCATCGACAGGACGATGCCGCGCTCGGCACATTCGTGGAAGATAGTCGATGCGGAAGCAAGCGCCGTATCCCATGCCTGCGTATCGCCCTGCTGCGAGCCGACATGGAACGACACGCCGTAGGCGGTGAGGCCAAGGCGATGCGAGTACTCGAGAACGTCGGTGGCCATCTCCGGCACGCAGCCGAACTTGCGCGACAGCGGCCATTCTGCTCCGGCGCCATCGCACAGGATGCGGCAGAATACCTTCGTCTCGCCCTGCTCGATCCCGGCAGTGACGACAGCGCGGGCAATCTTCTCGGCCTCGGCGCTGCAATCGATGGCGAACAGGCGCACACCCAGTTCCAGAGCGCGAACGATGTCACGCTCCTTCTTGATCGTATTACCGAAGGAAATACGATCCGGGGTTGCGCCTGCGGCAAGGGCCATTTCGATTTCGACGACGGAAGCGGTGTCGAAGCACGAGCCAAGCGCGGCGAGCGCCGACAGGATCTCCGGTGCTGGATTGGCCTTCACCGCGTAGAAAACCCGGCTGTCCGGCAGGGCATGGGCAAACTTGGCGTAATTGGCGCGGACCACGTCGAGATCGACGACGACGCACGGGCCGTCTTCGCGGCGGGTGCGCAGGAATTCGCGGATACGATCGGTCATGGCTTGCTCCATCGCAATGTTTGAGATCCGCTCGCTGTCGCAGAAGCGGCATGGCCAAGGGCAGGACGCTTTTGGAAGATAAGCGCCTGGGTTCGTCGGGAATGGTTGTAAATCCCCAGGCGCGCGATGGAAACGCGATAGGGAATTGTGGGCCAAAACCCTTCAAAATCTGCCTTGGATTGGATGGAGAAGCTCCGTCCGCACGCCTGGCAATGAGAAACAAGCCTCTTCGGTAAGCCGGATGTGGAACCCGGCAGAGACCAAAAAAGCCCGCTCGTCGTTGCTTCAAGTTGCGTTCCCCGTTGAGGGCGGGGTGCGCCGGTTTCGCCTCCGGCTGCCGGTTAGGGTGTCGACGGCTCCTGAGACGGATCGTCGGGCGGCTGTCCGGCCTCTTGTCCGGATGCCCACCAACCGGCACGCGACCACAGGCACGTGCGAAATTGGGCGAGGCGTACATAAGAGCGATTGCGCTGAAACTCAAGACCTAAAACGGTTTATGCGACGATTTTTCAAGGGTAGCCAGCGGACGGACTTCAGATATGCGAAAGTGGCTGTCATGCAGCCTGAAAATGCAGTATTGAAACGGGCTTTCCATCTTTACTGTTTCGTTTGCCAACTGGTCGATCATGTCAGCTCCTTCCCGCCGCACGTTGCTTCAAGGGCTTATGGCGCTTGCCGCCGCGCCCGTCTTTGCTCAGGAAAACTCCTCTCCGCCCACCAAGCCCTTTGTTTTCGAGGATGTCGTGGCGCGGGCTGGAGAACTGGCGGCTGTTCCCTATGAGGAAGGGCCTGCGCACCTGCCGGATCCCTTCGATCAACTGGATTTCGACGCCTATCGCGATATCCGTTTCCGTCCG
>JAVBRX010000053.1:0-10673 GCA_031547465.1 Microvirga sp.
ACGCAACCGCGCGAACCCTGGGCCACAGAAGCGCCGCCGTAACCCATTGATATTTATAACCGTTATCCTCGGAACATCCCGGGACTCACACCCGCATTCATTCCGGCTCTCAATCCAGGTCGCTCTCTTTGATTACAGAAATATGTTAAATAATTAATAAACGGCAATAATATGTCAGAAAAATCTGATATCTATAGGTGTTTGATCCCGACATTTGATTGCGCGGGTTGAGTTTAAACCTTTCAGGCTCGGTTACCGATATAACGATCTCCTCCCTTGTCAAAAAATCTGGGATCAGAGAAAGTTCATAGGCAAGTTGAGGGGCAACAGAGTGAAAGCCGCGGCCTCAATGACAGGTTACCCCACCATGCCGGTTATCTGCACTTCGTAGCGGGGCAGAGCGCGTCTGGTTCCGTTAACAGGCAGAGTCATTCAAATGCTTTTAAATTGAGTTTTTTGACATCAACCGAGACCTCCGTCCCTTTACCGTCCCGGTATCGTAAAATGGTCTTCCCCAACTCCGAGATGAGGCAGTGTTTTATGAGACCTCTTTTCGTACCACCGCCTTGGCGGATTTTACGAAGTCGGCAAGTTAGATCACTTCCTTTTCCAAAGGAGCGTTCCAGACATGTCCTGCCCACGGCTTTCTGTTTCGGACATCAAGCCGACAAAAACAGCCACGAACTCCATCAATCACATTCTGTGCCATACATACGAAACCCTATCGCTCACGCCTCCTGCACCTGAGATTTCTCTGGTGCTGTTCCCGGCGATAGCTGCGCCAGCAGCGTTCCCGCCATCATCAAGGCACAGCCGAGCATTTCCCGGCTGCCGAGGATTTCATTGAGGAAAAGCCACCCCGCAAAAGCTGCAAGCGCCGCCTCCATGCTGAGGATGATGGCGGCATGGGCCGCACGGGCGTTGCGTTGTGCCACCGCCTGCAAGGTGAAGGCGACGCCGACCGATAGAATGCCGCAATAAAGCAAAGCCCCTCCGGCATCACGAATCCCGGCAAGTGAAACCGGCTCTTTCACCATCGCCACGGCAAGGCTGAGAACGATGCAGGTAAGAAACTGCACGAATGCCAACCGCACCGGAGGCAGGCATTTTCCGTAGGAACTGAGAGCGATCACCTGAAAGGTCCAGCAGATGGCGCTGAGCAAAGTCAGCACATCGCCGGTGTTGATCGACAAACCGTCCTTCACCGACAGCAGATATAGCCCGATTGTGGCCAGGATCGCCCCGGCCCATAAACCGATACCGTAGCGATGACCGTGAAGCAGGCTGAACAGGGGCACCAGCACCACGTACAGCCCGGTAATAAAACCGCTGTTGGTGACACTCGTATATTGCAGGGCAATCTGTTGCAGATTGATACCGATAAACAGGAACAGCCCGATGCCGATGCCGATGGCATAGCTGCGCAACGTCACCGGCTCACACGGCTTTTCCTTTAAAACCAGCGGCAGGATGACCAGAGCACCGAGGGCGAACCGTAAGCCCGTGAACCAGAACGGCCCGATATGCTCCATGGCCGTTTTCTGCGGAACGAAAGCAATGCCCCAGATAGCGGCGGCCAACAACAGCAACAGGTTCGCTTGCAAGGTCTTCGAGATCATGATCGCTGGTTCGGAAAACAGAGAATGGTAGAAAGGCGAGCCTTCTCATAAGGGCCTTTGCTGGTTGCGGCAAATCGTTTTGCCGAGGCTGAACGGCTTTGGTGCCAAGCTTCTTGCGTTGTCCGGCCAACGTTGCGCGGTCGACATGAACCGCTTTCCCCCGCTATAATCGTTCGGCGACAAGCGGCGTCCCCTGCGGACGCCCGACGTAGTTGCGCCTGATAGCCCTTCCCGGTTCAATTCACATGAGGATGCCTTTATGACCAACTCTCTCTTCGAGCCGCTTCGCCTCGGCGATCTCGTCCTGCCTAACCGCATCGTCATGGCCCCCCTCACCCGCAACCGCGCCATGCACGGAACGGATGCGGCCAACGGGATGATGGCGCAGTATTATGCCCAGCGCGCCAGCGCCGGGCTGATCATCAGTGAAGCCTCGCAGATCACGCAGCAGGGACAGGGCTATATCTGGACACCGGGCATTTACACGAAAGAGCAGATTGTCGGCTGGCGCAAAGTGACGGATGCCGTCCATGCGGCAGGCGGGCGGATTTTCATGCAGATGTGGCATGTCGGGCGGATTTCCCATGTTTCCCTGCAACCGGGCGGAAAAGCGCCTGTCAGTTCCTCTGCCGAGAAGGCTATGAGCAAGACTTTCATCGAAAGCGGCTTCGTGCCGGTATCGATGCCGCGCGCCCTCGACATCGAAGAAATCCCTGGCATCGTGCGGGACTACCGCAACGCGGCGCAGAATGCGAAAGACGCCGGGTTCGATGGCGTCGAAATTCATGCCGCCAACGGTTATCTGCTCGATCAGTTCATGAAGAACGGCGTCAACAAACGTACCGATTCCTATGGCGGTTCTATCGAGAACCGCACCCGCCTCACCCTCGAAGTGGCGGAAGCGATCCTGCGCATCTGGGATAAATCGTGCGTCGGCATCCGCCTGTCGCCAGCCCATGTCAATGACGCCAAGGACAATAACCCGCAGGCGCTGTTCAACCATGTCGCGGAAAAGCTCGGCGCTCTCGGCCTCGGATATCTTCATGTCATCGAGGGCACGACCGGCGGCGACCGTAACAGCCTCCCCTTCGATTATCAGGCCTTGCGCTCCGCCTTCAAGGGCGTCTTCATGCTCAATAACGGCTATACCCGCGCCACGGCGGAGGATGCCATCACCAGCGGCAAGGCCGATCTCATCTCCTTCGGCAGGCCGTTCATCTCCAACCCGGACTTGGTGGAGCGCCTGCGCCGAGATGCACCGTTAAACCCGCTTGACCCGACCACCCTCTATGGCGGCACCGAAAAAGGCTACACGGATTATCCGACGATGGCGTAATCCATACGAACATCCTGGAGATCCATACGAACATCCTGGAGCAAAAAAATGGCCGCCCACCGGGCGGCCATTTCCTATTCTTATCGCGAGGAAAAGAAGCGTCAGTCTTTCCGCTCCGTGATCGACAGGATGTTGTCCTGTCCATGCGAGCCATCATCGATCGACGTAGGAACCTCGCCCCGCTTCACCCGCTCAGCAAACTCGGTAGTGTTGCCGCGCGCCAGTATCTTGGCCTGATCGACCCATTCCTCGCGCTCAATCCGCCCCGGGAAAGCCAGATACGAACCGACCCACAACGCATGGTCCGCGCCCCAGGCCGCAACCTGGTCGAAGTGCCAGATGCCCAGCCCATGCAGCAGCCCTTCATTGACGGGACCGATACCCTTGATGAACTTGAGATCGTCCGGCACCCCTCCGCGCGGAGCGCTCAATCCGAGCGGACGCAAACCCTCATGCTTGTCCTCGCCCTCAACGGCAGCGGCAAATTGCGGCAGCCGCAGCTTGAGATCGGCAAGATCGGCATCGCTCAACGGGTTATCGGCATTGGCGTCGATCCTGATCGCACCGCTACGCACCGCTTTGGCGTAATCGGTCTCGATACCTGCGCAGAGCAGCTTGCCCTGCTCAATCCACTGCTCACGTTCGATCCGCCCGGGGAACGAGATATGATGTCCGACCCAGGCCGCATTCGCTTCGCTCCAGTCGCCGATCTGGCAATACCGGTAAACGCCGAGATCCTTGAGGATTTCTTCGTTTTTCGGCCCGATGCCGCGGATCAGCTTCAGGTCGTCGCCGCCACCTTGCGGCATGGCAATACCGGCGGGTTTGATGCCAGGATAACCGGCTTCCACCTTCGGCGCTGCGGCAATCGTCGCATCCTGAGCCTTTTGAGCTTTCGGAGCCTTGAGGGTCGCTTCCAGAGCGGCTTCCTCACGGTTCTTCGCACCCAGCAACTGCTGCCGCATCGTGGCAAGATCGGCATCGTTCACAGGATTGTCTGCATCGTCGCCGACCCGGATTGCGCCAGTGCGCACGGCCCGGGCGTAATCGGTTTCGAGACCCGCGCATAGTAATTTGCCCTGCGCAATCCATTGTTCGCGTTCGATCCGTCCGGGGAACGAAATATGATGCCCGACCCAGGCCGCATTCGCTTCGCTCCAGTCGCCGATCTGGCAATACCGGTAAACGCCGAGATCCTTGAGAGTTCTCTCGTTTTTTGGCCCGATGCCGCGGATCAGCTTCAGGTCATCGCCACCATCCATCGGCATGGCAATTCTCGCCGGCTTGATGCCGGGATAACCAGCTTCCAGCCCGACGGCGGGAGCAACTGCCGCCGCAGGTGCTTTGACGGACAGGTCTGCAGCGGCGGCGACAGGCTTGCGCGCACCCAGTAATTGCTGCTTCACGGTTGCAAGATCGGCATCGCTCAACGGATTATCGGCATTGGCGTCGATCCTGATCGCACCGCTACGCACCGCTTTGGCGTAATCGGTCTCGATACCCGCGCAGAGCAGCTTGCCCTGCTCAATCCACTGCTCACGTTCGATCCGCCCGGGGAACGAGATATGATGTCCGACCCAGGCCGCATTCGCTTCGCTCCAGTCACCGATCTGGCAGTGCCGATAAACGCCGAGATCCTTGAGGATTTTTTCGTTCTTCGGCCCGATGCCGCGGATCAGTTTCAGGTCGTCGCCGCCACCTTGCGGCATGGCAATACCGGCTGGCTTCGCTCCCGGATAGCCTTCACCAACCGCTGTCACGGTCTCCGTGACGATACGCGGGCAGAACAAGCTCTTGAACCACGAACCGATGACACAGCCGATGAGATAGGCGGCGAACATGAACAGCGCCGATTCCAGCCAGAATCCAGGCTTATCGGGCAGCAGTTTCAAGAACGCGACCACAAGGCCGACAAGAAAGGCAAGCAGCCCGATTTTCAGCCAGCCCAGTTTCCAGGTCTTCGCCCCACAAAGGAACGTGAACCAGCCGGTCAGAAGACCGACGATCAAGGCAGCGAGGAGCCACCAGATCAATTGCCAGAAAACATATGTCATGACCGTTCCTCGCTTACTGGATCGTGAATTCGATACGGCGGTTCAGAGCCTTGCCCTCATCCGTATCGTTCGAGGCAATCGGGCGCGTTTCGCCGTAGCCGACAGCATGAATCCGATCCTCGGCGATCCCGGCAGTGCGCAGGTAATTCACCACGGATTCAGCCCGACGCTGGGAAAGATTGAGGTTGGCAGTATCATCACCATCGGAATCCGTATGCCCGGAAACCTCAATGCGTGCTGCCGGACAACTCCTGGCAGAGAAGGCTAGAGAGTCGAGCAAACCAGCCGAATCCGCGGAAATCCGCGCCCCGCCTGTCTCGAACAGAATCCGGCCTTTGCCGAGCAGCCCGGTCATCAATGCCTGACAGGTCGCGGCGTCCAGTTCCTTCTCGACAGCCTTGACGCCAACTTCGCTAACGCCTGTAAAGCCCTGCGGCAGGTCGAATTTGATCGCATTGTTCATCTGTTCGACGGCCTTGTCGTACAGGGCCTTTCCAGACAGCTTGTAAGCCTGATCAATGAGCGATGCCACGCCGTTTTCCATACGGGCCAGTTGCGATAAAGCAAAAGCGGCGGCATTGGAGAAATTCACTGGCGCGCCCTGCGCTTCCTGCATCTTGTCCGTGATCTCAACACCGAAGAACAGACGCTTCGCCTGCGCGAGAATCCCCTTGTGCGTTTTTTCATCCGGATAGAAACCCGTCAGCACCAGCGAACCCGGCATCTTCTCCGCCGTAAAGGTGTAAGGCTTTGCGGTCGGCGGCTGAATATCCATCTTGCCCTTAAGTGCAGCCGGAATTGCCTCGATAGCCGCCAGTGTCTTGCGATAGGCGTCACCTGTCGCTGCCTCACCGCTGATCGACAGGACACCATCGACAATTTCGGCGCTGCCCTTCGACAGCGACGCCATCGGCGCGAATGCGAATCCGACCAGCTTTTCCAGCTCCCCGGCTGCCCCCCGGGCATAGGTCATGCTATCGCTGACCTGCGTATCCGGCAGTGCCACCTTGGCGGCATTCGTGATCGTGCCACGCAGAACAGGAGACGGAACATTGCCGCCGAGCGTTACTTTGGCGCCATCCCGTATCAGCGACCAGCGATAGGGCTTGGCTTCGTCCACGAGTTTGGTGGCGTTTCGGACCAGACGCACACCGTCCAGCGTTTCGACAGCCTTCGTTAGATCCGCGCCGTCACCGGCAAACCGTAGGCCGTTGATCGTGACATCACGCCCTGCAACGGAAATGCCGGAATCGACGATTTCCTTCGCCGTAATCACGGTCCCGGTTTTCGCTGTCAAATCCCGCTCGATATGGCCGGTCTGGAACATGCTCGCAAGCACCCAGAGAAGGGCTGCGGGAATGAGCCCCCAAATCCATTTATGTGGCTGTTGCATTGAAGTGGCACCTCGAAAGAAAAGTATCGATGATACTGCATCGACACTCGCCTAGCTGCTAGGGCGGATTATCAAAAACCGCAGTGTTCTCAATCACCTGAACGCCATTGCCAGAAATCAGTTCTGACAGTTCATCTTTTTTTGTCGAACAGCTAAGCTCCATACGGTATTATTATTATGATGTAAATTTTAGTTCATGTTTCATCGGACAATATTAACATGTTTCAAAGAGTTATCCCCTCATTTACATGAACACTATAAATGGTTGGAGATCAGGGGGAGCTTGCCAGCATGACTGCAACAGCGCAGAACCTGCCAACCCCTCAGGTTTCGCACAAATCACCGTTTAACAGTGCACCTTGAACGGAAGATGACCGATGAAAATCGTCACTTGGAATGTCAATTCCCTGCGCCAGCGGCTCGATCACCTGCTGCTTTTCCTGAAGGCGGAAACGCCCGATGCGGTTTGCCTGCAAGAACTGAAATGCCAGGAGACCGATTTCCCGTTCATGGAAATCGAAGCAGCAGGGTATTCTGCCGTAGCCCTCGGGCAGAAAGCTTATAACGGCGTCGCCATCCTCAGCCGCCTTCCCCTCGGCGATATCCGACGCGGGTTGCCAGGGGATGAGGAGGACGGGCAGGCCCGCTATATCGAAGGTATTCTGACCGTTCCGGACAAGCGTCCGATGCGGATTGCTTCCCTTTATCTGCCAAACGGCAATCCTTTGAACAGCGAGAAATTTCCTTACAAGCTGGCATGGATGGGCAGGCTTGCCACTCATGCCGGTACCTTGCTGCGCAACGAAGAAGCTTTCATTTTTGCCGGCGATTATAACGTCATTCCCGAACCGCGCGATGCGTCCGACCCTGCCGCTTGGATCAACGATGCGCTGTTCCAGCCGGTCACGCGCGCCAGTTTCCGCAAGTTGCTTTCCCTTGGCCTGACGGATGCACTACGCGCCTGCTCCGACGCCTCGGGGCTTTATACGTTCTGGGATTATCAGGCCGGCGCATGGCAGAGAAACTTCGGCATCCGCATCGATCATTGCCTGCTGTCGCCTCAGGCCACCGACCGCCTGCTCTCCTCGCGCATCGTCAAGGAAACGCGTGGCT
The DNA here is from genome assembly GCA_031547465.1 of Microvirga sp. GTDB lineage: Bacteria > Pseudomonadota > Alphaproteobacteria > Rhizobiales > Beijerinckiaceae > Hohaiivirga. Next base: position 7,516 of record JAVBRX010000053.1, read on the forward strand.
GGGAGAAACCATCGGATCATGTTCCGGTCATGGTGGAATTCGCCTGAGCGTCGTTACCCAAGGCTTTATCGATTCTGGGGCTTACTGGCGTTCGGCCCGATTATCGCCGGTGCGTCTCAGAATATCGCTCCACATACGACAGCGCCAGCGTCTTGTCCGTATCCGGCAGCGCCGCCTCGGCCTTGTCATAGAGATCGAAAATCCACTTGTTCTTCGTGGTCGAACGGGCATCGAGTGCGGATTCACGCGCCATGCTGAGCCACATGAAGCCCCTCGCCGCTTCGCGCTTCATGCCTTCGCCGTTGATGAGCAGATAGCCGAGTAGCGCCTGCGACTGATAATGCCCCTTCTCCGCCGCCAGTTTCAACCAGCGCGCTGCGAGGCGGGGATCCTTCTCGACGCCGGAGCCGTCGATATAAAGCCGCGCCAGACTGAACTGCGCATCCGGATCGCTGAAATAGGTCGCGGCGTAATGGAACATCTCCCGCGCACGGGCGAGATCCTGGACGACATAGCTCCCTTTGATGCCGTTCGAGAAATAGCCGCCGAGCGCCACGAAAGCGCTGGAAACCACCGGCGCAGCAGCGGAATCGGAAGGCTCGTCGGCAAACTGGTCAGCAAGTTTGGAGAACAGCTCGAACGCCTTCAGATCGTCCTGCTTAACGCCATCGCCCTCGGCATACATGCGCCCGAGCTTCCACAGCGCCAACGCCTGGCCTTCGGAAGCGGCGAATTCAAGCGCCCGGGCAGCCTCGGCCTTATCGCCCGCATTATATTCGCGAACGCCGACCCGCAACGCATCGCGCCCGGATTTGAACTGCGCCAGCGGATTCTCGGCTCCCGGAACGGGAACCGCCAAGGCTTGCGGCTGACGGGACGGCACATCGAGCGCAAGCGCTGACGCCACCCCGCAACAACCCAGACAAATCACCCCAGCCGAAAGGCTAAATATCCGCATAGCTGTGATGTTCTTTCGCTCCACCCGGATGCGTCACCGCGCCGTCTTTCGCCGGCCCGACCGTCTGGGTGTACTTCCAGAGATACCCCGACGTGAACGACGTCGGGCGTGGCTTCCATTCCATTTTACGACGGGCGAGCTCCTCGTCCGATAACTCGACCGACATCGTTCCGGCGATGGCATCGAGAACAATGATGTCGCCGTCGCGGACCAAGGCAATCGGCCCGCCCACTGCCGCCTCCGGCCCTACATGGCCGATGCAGAAACCGCGTGTAGCTCCCGAGAAGCGTCCGTCGGTGATGAGCGCCACCTTGTCGCCCATCCCCTGCCCGTACAACGCCGCCGTCGTTTGCAACATTTCGCGCATTCCCGGCCCGCCGATCGGCCCTTCATAACGGATGACGAGGACGTCACCTTCCTTGTATGTCCTGTTTTTCACCGCTTCGAAGCACTCTTCCTCGCAATCGAAGCAGCGGGCCGGACCACGGAAAATCTGCTTTTCAATCGGCATTCCGGCAACCTTGACGATAGCCCCATCGGGCGCGAGGTTGCCCCTGAGACCGACGACGCCGCCGGTCGGAGTGATCGGCTTGTTCGCCGGACGAACGACATCCTGATCGTCGTTCCAGCGCACATTGGCAAGGTTTTCGGCCATGGTGCGCCCCGTCACCGTCATCACGTCGCCGTGCATGTAGCCATGGTCGAGCAGTGTCTTCATCAGCAGCGGAATGCCGCCCGCCTCGAACATGTCCTTGGCGACATAACGCCCGCCAGGCTTGAGGTCGGCGATATAGGGGGTGCGCTTGAAGATCTCGGCGACGTCGAACAGGTCGAACGCAATGCCACATTCATGCGCCAGCGCGGGCAAATGCAAGGCAGCATTGGTTGAGCCACCGGACGCCGCAACCACCGTCGCCGCATTCTCCAGCGCCTTACGGGTGACGATGTCGCGCGGGCGAATATTCTTGGCAATCAGATCAACGATCATCTCGCCCGCCGCCATGCAGAACCGGTCGCGGATTTCGTAAGGGGCCGGAGCGCCCGCCGAATACGGCAGGGCGAGGCCGATAGCCTCAGACACCGTCGCCATGGTGTTGGCCGTGAATTGCGCGCCGCAGGCCCCGGCGGAGGGACACGCCACTTCTTCCAGTTCCTGGAGATCGGCATCCGACATATCGCCGACAGAATGCTTGCCGACGGCCTCGAACAGATCCTGCACCGTCACCGGCTTACCCCGGAACGAACCGGGCAGGATCGAACCACCGTAAATGAAGATCGACGGCACATTGAGGCGGCACATCGCCATCATCATACCGGGCAGAGATTTGTCGCAGCCCGCCATGCCGACGAGGGCATCATAGGCATGGCCACGCATCGTCAGTTCGACGGAATCGGCAATGACCTCGCGCGATGGCAGCGAGGCTTTCATGCCCTCATGCCCCATGGCGATGCCGTCGGTAACGGTGATGGTGCAGAACTCGCGCGGCGTGCCGCCATTGGCGGCAACCCCCTTCTTCACGACCTGCGCCTGACGCATCAGGGAGATATTGCAGGGTGCGGCCTCATTCCAGCAAGTTGCGACTCCGACGAGCGGCTGTTCCATCTGCTGGCGCGTCAGACCCATCGCATAGAGATAAGAGCGATGCGGCGCCCGCGCCGGCCCCATGGTTACATGCCGGCTCGGCAGTTTCGATTTGTCGATTACGCGCCCAGTCATCGCTTTTGCCCTCCGCCAACACGCCGGATCATCATGATCCCGCTACATCTTTGCGCTTCCTCCTTGCATGTGCGAAGCACAAGCGCAACAGATCACGTTAACCTGCGGTTAACGGCCTTTTCCAGCAATATTCCCAGTATCTTCTCTATTCCCAGTATCTTCTCCAGGAATCGGAGGTAAAACGGGAGCTGCTGGCCAAAACTCTTGAATGCTTATGGTTGCGAGTCGTTTATGGCAGTATCGCGGCAGTGCCGAGCCTCTTGGACGGCGAGTGCGAAACAATTCAAAGTGTTGCGCGGGGGCAACAATCTTCGGTTGTTCCCAGCCACGATGTATTTCACGCTTCTTACATCCTGAAAACCCCGAACCGGCTCGGACCGATCGGCGCGTTGAGCGTTGCCGACAGGGCGAGGCCAAGAATCTGCCGGGTCTCGGACGGCAGGATGATGCCATCGTCCCACAGATGCGCGCTGGCGTAATACG
>JAVBRX010000127.1:0-10332 GCA_031547465.1 Microvirga sp.
AGCAGGCGGGCTGTATCGCGAATCGACAGGCTTCCAGCCGCAGCAAGAGCCGAATATTCGCCAAGCGAATGCCCCGCAGCGAAAGCGGCATGACGGGCAAGGTCTAATCCGGCCTCAGCTTCAAGCACGCGCATGACGGCAAGGCTGACGGCCATCAGCGCCGGCTGGGCATTGGCGGTCAGGGTCAGTTCATCAGTCGGCCCTTCCCACATAATCGTCGACAGTTTCTGCGACAGCGCCTCGTCCACCTCTTCGAACACCAGGCGGGCCTGCAGAAAATTCTCGGCCAATGCCTTGCCCATGCCGACAGCCTGGCTGCCTTGTCCTGGGAATATGAATGCGCGCTTCATGACAGGGGCCTCCTCAAAACCGACTCCCGAATGTCCGACCATTCTTCAAGAACGGCGGCGGGACTGGCATCGGCGGGGGCAAGAGTCAAGGTTTCCCTGGGCAAAACGCCATGGAATACGCTTTTTTCCATCTTGTCCCCAAGCTGTTTTCGGTGTAATAGGCCGGGTTTCCGAATATTGTCGTTGTAACAAGGGGGCTGGCGCATGGCTCGCGTAACCGTCGAAGATTGCATCAGCAAGGTCGACAACCGTTTTGAACTCGTTCTGCTGGCAGGGCATCGCGCCCGGCTGATCTCCTCCGGCGCGCCGCTCACCATCGACCGGGACCGCGATAAGAACCCGGTGGTGGCACTGCGTGAAATCGCCGACGAGACGATTTCGCCGGAAGATCTGCGCGAACAGCTGATTCATTCGATTCAAAAATATGTCGAGGTCGACGAACCCGAACCCGAGACGGTGCCGCTGATCGGCAACACCTCGATGAGCGCGGGAACAGACGATGCGGAAGTCCAGTTCGACCGGATGAGTGAAGAAGATCTGTTGCGCGGTCTGGAAGGTCTCGTTCCACCGACGCACAGCGACGACGACGAATAATCGTTCCAAACCATAGCATTCCAAGCCCGGCTACGCCGGGCTTTTTCGTTTATGAGCACACGGAACTGAAGCGATTGCGGTAGATCAACGGAAAACCCTGCACTTCAACCTTGCCGGACGCCTTTCCTGCAAATATCCTTATAACTTCATAACATTACCGCCGCTCGCATCGAGCGGTCGCTGATGAAGGAATTGAGCAACTTGTCCGAGGCCGCCCGCCCCAAGATCATGCGACAATACGAACTCGTCGAGCGGGTCAAGCGCTACAACCCGGATACCGACGAGGATCTGCTCAATCGCGCCTATATCTACGCCATGATGGCACATGGCAATCAGATGCGTGCTTCGGGAGATCTGTTCTTCGGCCATCCGCTCGAAGTCGCAGCGATTCTTACCGATCTCAAGCTTGACGACGCCACCATCGTCGCCGCCGTGCTGCACGACACTGTCGAGGATACGGAAGCGACCCTGGAAGAAATCAACAAGATGTTCGGGCCGCAGATCGGCGCGCTGGTCGACGGACTGACCAAGATCAAGCGGCTCGATTTCGTCTCCAAGCGGGCAGCGCAGGGAGAGAACTTTCGTAAGCTGTTGCTGGCGATCAGCAAGGATATCCGGGTGCTGCTGGTGAAGCTTGCCGACCGGCTGCACAATATGCGTACTCTCGAATACATGCGCCCTGATAAGCGCAAGCGCATCTCGGAAGAAACGCTGGAAATCTATGCCCCCCTCGCCGGGCGCATGGGCATCCAGGAGAGGCGCGACGAACTGGAAGATATCTCTTTCCGCTACAGCCAGCCGGAAGCCTATGAGACCATTACCCAGCGACTCGGTGAGCTCACCGCCAAGAACGAAAAGATCGTTGAAGTGATCGAGAACGATCTCAGGGAGCGGCTTGCAGCCAGGGGCCTGGTTGCCTCCGTCAGAGGTCGGCAGAAACGCCCCTATTCAATCTGGTGCAAGATGGAGCGCCAGTCGATTTCGTTCGAGCAATTGTCGGATATCTTCGGCTTCCGCATCATCGTCGACACGGTGGATGATTGCTACCGGGCGCTCGGCGTGGTGCACACGACCTGGCCGATGGTGCCGACACGTTACAAAGATTATATTTCGACGCCGAAGCAGAACGATTATAAATCCATCCACACCACCGTCATCGGCCCGGGGCGGCAGCGCGTCGAACTGCAGATCCGTACCCAGGAAATGCACGATATCGCCGAACATGGCATCGCCGCCCATGCCCTCTACAAGGAGGGCGTCGAAGGCTCGTCTGCACTGGAAACAGAAAGCCGCGCCTACCAATGGCTGCGCCACACGGTGGACCTCCTGGCCGATGGCGACAACCCGGAAGAGTTTCTGGAGCACACCAAGCTCGAATTGTTCCACGATCAGGTATTCTGCTTCACACCGCGCGGTCGGCTCATCGCCCTGCCGCGCGGCGCGACTCCGATTGATTTTGCCTATGCCCTGCATACCGACATCGGCGATACCGCCGTCGGCTGCAAGATCAATGGCCAGATGTCGCCGATGACACGAGTCCTCAACAACGGCGAAGAAGTCGAAATCGTGCGCTCCGACGGACAGACACCGCCTCAGGTCTGGGAGAGCTTCGCCGTTACCGGCAAAGCCAGAGCCGCGATCCGCCGCGCCACCCGTGTCGCCGTGCGGCGGCAATATGCCGGGCTTGGGCGACAGATTCTGGAGCGGGCATTCGAGCGGGCAGAAAAAGCGTTTTCCGACGACAAGCTCAAGGCCGCCCTGCCCCGTCTGGCCCGGGGACAGGTCGAGGATGTCTTGGCTGCCGTCGGGCGTGGCGAGATGTATTCTGGCGACGTCGTGCGCGCTGTCTATCCCGATTACAAGGACGACCGCCCGACAGGTCCTGTAGCCCGGTACGGCACGAATTATCGCTCCCCCGCCGATAGGGAAGGCGAGTTTGACGACAATGGCGAGATCAATCCGACAAGTATTCCGATTCGCGGCATCAACCCCGACATGCCAGTGCGGTTTGCGCCGAACGGCGGAGCCGTTCCTGGCGACCGCATCGTCGGTATCCTCACCCCCGGCGAGGGGGTGACGATCTATTCAATCCAGTCCCCATCCCTCGCCACATTCGACAACGAACCGGAACGCTGGCTCGACGTGCGATGGGACATCGACCCGGACGATCGCCACCGCTTTCCGGCGCGGCTGCTGATACAATCGATCAACGAACCAGGGTCGCTGGCGCAGATCACTCAGGTGATAGCCGATCATGACGGCAACATCGACAACGTGGCAATGAAGCGTCGTTCGCCGGATTTTACGGATGTCACCATTGACCTCGCGGTATGGGATTTACAACACCTCAACGCCATTATCTCGGAACTGCGCACCAAACGGATCATCAGCTCCGTGGAGCGGGTAACGGGATAACGCTTGTTTTCCGGCGATCTTGAGGCGGTCGATCACAATCAGATCTGTGAGCAATTCCGAAGTTTCGAGAAACGGTCCGGAATAAAACAGCCCTTGACCGCGCTCATACTCGCCCGTAGCAACACATAACTGACGGCGCACAAAAGCGAGAGACCCAATGACCCCGGATCAGGCACTGAATGAATTTCGCGCAGCTGGCGCATTGCTGGAAGGGCATTTCATTCTCTCATCCGGTTTGCACAGCCCTGTCTTTCTGCAAAAGATGGCCGTGTTTCAGGATCCGGTGCGGACCGAGAGGGTTTGCAAGGCGCTGGCAGAGAAGATCCGTTCCGTTTACGGCACAATCGATTACGTGGTGTCGCCTGCGATCGGCGGCATCGTGCCGGGCTATGAAACAGCACGGCATCTCGGTGCCAAAGCCGTGTTCGTCGAGCGGGAGAATGGAGAATTCGCCCTGCGCCGAGGCTTTGTTCTGCCCGAAGGAGCGCGGGTGGTGATGGTGGAGGATATCGTTACCACCGGCTTATCCTCCCGCGAATGTCTGGCGGCAATCCGCCCCTACCCCTGCACTCTCCTCGGAGCCGCCTGCCTTATCGACCGTTCCGGCGGCAAAGCGGATCCCGGTGTGCCACTAGTGTCTCTGGTGCAACTCGACATTCCAACATATCCGGCGAACGCTCTACCGCCGGATCTTGCCTCTCTTCCGGCCATCAAACCGGGAAGTCGCGGACTGAAAGCCTGATTGGAGATTTACTACGATTCGTTTTTCAACTGATACGTCGGATACCGCCTGCATATTTCGAATAATACAGGAATAAGACTATTGGTTCAGGGGCTTTCATCCCCGCCCTTGCGCACTATTTACCCGTAACATCAGGATAGGACACGGCATTATTCGGTAATTGCTGTTATCCTCCAGGTTCTTCGCTTGACAATGTTTGCAAAAGTCTGTTTATCGCGGGCGAATTGCCGGATTGAGCGCTGCCGACTTTGGCAGGTTCTCAACATAATGAGTATTGCAGCGCTCTTTGCCTGACAAAGTTATGAAAATAGTGTTGATTCACATTGTTTTCGATAAATTGTTCGGTTTAACATTTAAATGAGAAAAGCATGAGCAGCCAACAGAAAATTGCGCTCTTTATTGATGGGGCGAATCTATATGCAACAACTAAAACCCTTGGCTTTGACATAGATTACCGTCGACTGCTGAAGGAGTTTCAAAGCAAGGGTATATTGATCAGGGCTTTTTATTATACAGCTTTGGTTGAAGATCAGGAATATTCATCCATCCGCCCACTGATCGACTGGCTCGATTATAACGGCTACCGAGTGGTTACGAAACCGACCAAGGAATTTGTCGATTCCGCCGGACGCCGCAAGGTAAAGGGCAATATGGATATCGAACTGGCAATCGATGCCCTTGAGCTGGCTCCCCATATCGACCAGATGGTACTGTTTTCCGGCGACGGCGATTTCCGCTCCCTCGTCGAGGCAATGCAGCGGCGCGGTGTGCGGGTATCCGTGGTATCCACGGTTTCGACCCAGCCGCCGATGGTTGCCGATGAGTTACGCCGTCAGGCGGATGAATTCATTGACCTCGTCAATATCGAGAACCGTATCGGTCGCGACCCGGGCGAACGTGCTCCGCGTGCCAACGGCGACGAAGGGCGTGAGCCGCAGCAGCAGCGCCAACCTCGTCCGCCAGTCACGCCCGGCGGTGCGCAAGGGCTGGAGAAGCGCTACGGCATCCGCCAAAACGATGACGAGGACGATTATCCGGGCATGTGAGCGATACGAGATTATTCCTTAAAAAACAAAGGGCGCGCCAGATATGGTCGCGCCCTTTCGTCATTCAGGGATATTCTGAGCGCAGATTCCAGCGGAAGGCCGGGTTCAGCCGCGCTCACGCAGGAGACGGGCCTTGTCGCGGTTCCATGTCCGCTCCTTCTCCGTCTCACGCTTGTCATGCAGCTTTTTTCCGCGCCCAAGGCCAAGGCTGACTTTGGCGCGGCCCTGTTCATTAAAATATATCTTCAGCGGAATCAGCGTCATCCCCTCCCGTTGCGTCGCGCCGATCAGTTTGTTGATCTGGCGACGATGCAACAGCAGGCGGCGCGGACGGCGCGCCTCATGGATGACACGATTGGCCTGGAGATAGTCCGGACTATGGGCATTGATCAGAAAAATCTCATCACCCGTCGGTCCGGCATAGGATTCTCCCAGCGTCGCCTTACCGTGGCGAAGGGATTTCACCTCCGTGCCAGTGAGCGCGATCCCAGCCTCGATCGTATCGAGGATTTCATAGTTGAACCGCGCCTTGCGATTATCGGCGACAACCTTGTAAGGATTCTTGACCTTCTCAGCCATGCTCACCGCCGCTTCCGGCCTCACACCAACCCGGCAAAACGCATGGCGTCGCGCACAACCTTGCGAGTCGCTTCACCGACCGGTGCCAGAGGCAAACGCACGGCCTCATCCATACGGCCCAGAACCGACATGGCATATTTCACCGGAGCAGGACTGGTCTCGACGAATAATCCCTGATGTAGAGGCATCAGAAGATCGTGTACCTTGAGCGCGGTAGCGTAATCGCCCGATAGGGAAGCCTTTTGCATATCGCTGCACAGTTTCGGCGCGACGTTCGACGTCACCGAAATGCAGCCCTGGCCACCATGGGCGTTGAAACCAAGCGCCGTTGCATCTTCGCCGGAAAGCTGGATGAAATCCGACCCGAGAACCTGCCGCTGCACACTGGCGCGAGTTATGTTCGCCGTCGCATCCTTGACGCCGACGATGTTCTTCAACTCGTAGAGTCGCGCCATGGTCTCGACCGACATATCGACGATCGACCGAGCCGGAATGTTGTAAATGATGATCGGAATGCCGATAGCGTCGTTCAGGGCCTTGAAATGCAGGTACAGGCCTTCTTGAGTCGGCTTGTTGTAATATGGCGTCACGACCAGAACAGCTTCAGCCCCGGACTTTTCCGCATGACGGCAGAAATCGAGCGCCTCGCTGGTACTATTTGAGCCAGCCCCGGCGATCACCGGCACACGCCCCTTGGTGTACTTGATGCAGGCGGAAACGATACGATGATGCTCTTCGGTACTCACCGTCGGGCTTTCGCCGGTCGTGCCGACGGGGACGAAACCATTGGTGCCATTTTCGATCTGCCAGTCAATCAAAGCCGCGAACGTATCTTCATCAAAGGCGTCATTTTTGAACGGCGTCACCAGTGCGGTAATCGACCCTCTCAATCGGCTCTTACTTAAAGAATTGGCACTCATGGCCAAGCCTCCCAAACTGTGACGGGCAACGTTCACCCTTTTGCCGTACATAAGCGGAATGAGCGCTCCACGCAAACAATAAGCTACGTGGAATCCTCGACGTTTGACGAATGGACTTACGCCCGCCTGTCGCGACATTTTGCTGCGCCAACCCAATCCGGCACATTATGGACCACATCTCATGTTTTCTCCATGTGCATCGCAATAGCAGGGGTGGACCCAGAACTTGACAGGACAGACAATTCTCCAGACTCGCCAAAAGTTTCAGCAGACAAATCAGACGTGGGGCGAAAAAGCGGGTGAGCCATTCTGCTTAAAGGCTATGCCACCGATGAGGGGACGGAGAATGATGGTTCGCGCCGTTCTGGCGGCAATGGCGTTGGCAGTTGCAGGGCCTGCCCTGGCTAAAAAGGCATCCAAGCCCCCCCGTTGGCTGGCAAGCATTTCCAGGACATTACCGCCGCAAAACCTTGCCCTCGATCCGGAAAGGCTCCGCAATGCCAATCTGCTCAAAGACGCCATCCGCGCCTACAGCCGAGGCGACCTCGCCGGTGGCGATGCAGTCAAGGCGAAGATCGATAATCCTGGCGGGAAAACAGCGGCGGAATGGGCGGCAATCCGCTATGCGTTGCCGGTCGGATATGAGCGCATTCAGGCATTTCTGAGCGACAATCCGCAATGGCCGATGTCGCGCCTGTTCCGTAACCGCATCGAACGGGCGTTCCTTCAAGATGATCGTTCTCCTGCAGAAATCCGCTCCTTCTTCACCAAAGATAAACCGCTGACCGGGACCGGTCTTGTCGCCCTCGGCAAGGCGCTACAAGCGGATAACCAGACGGAGCAGGCATTCGCCCTGTTCCGCGAAGCCTGGCGGGAACAGCAGCTTGGCGCATCCCTGGAGGCGCAGATTCTGGCGATGAAACCTTCGCCGCTGACAGCGGTGGATCATCGCTTCCGTATGGAGCGGCAGCTTTTTCAAAGTGCGTGGAAGGAAGCTGAACAATCTGCGGCCCTCGCCGGGCCGGATTACAGCACGCTCGTTTCCGCACGCATGGCAGTGATGCGCAACGACAAGAATGCTGCAACCCTGCTCGCCAAGGTGCCGAAAGCTCTGCAAACAGACAGTTCTTACCTGTTCTCGCAAAGCCATTTTCTGATTCAGCAGAAGAAATACGCGGAAGCCGCCGACACAATGGCCCTTGCGCCGCGGGATATTGCAATTCTCGCCGATGGTGACGAATGGTGGGACGACCGCGAGCGCCTGACCCGCGCCCTGCTCAATGCCGGCGACGCTAAACGCGCCTATACGGTGGCAAGTCGCCATGGCGCAGAAAGCCCGGCCAACCGTGTCGATGCAGAGTTTCTTTCCGGTTGGATTTCATTACGTTTTCTCGATAATCCGAAGCAGGCCGCAATACATTTCGCCTCTGCCCGCAGCATCGCCGAAACGCCGATTTCAGCAGCACGAGCCGCCTACTGGCAGGGCCGCGCCGCAGAAGCGTCAGGCACCAAGGAGCAAGCCGCCGATTACTTCAGGCAGGCCGCCGATTACCCAATTGCCTATTACGGCCAACTTGCCAGGGAGAAGCTCTCCTTGCCAGTTGCAACCTACAGGCCTCTTCCCGCCCCGACTAATGCGGAAACGAGAATGCGCATTGCCGGAATGAATACCGTGAAGGCCATGGATGCGTTACGCGATGCAGGACGGAACGATCTCGTCTTAGCCATCGGCCTCGACATCGCCAGCGGGTTGGTCTCGGTGTCCGATCTCGATGCCTTCGCATCCCTGTGCGCCGAAAAGAACGACACACGCCTGGTGCTGGCCATCGGCAAACAGGCCGTGCAGCGCAACATTCCACTCGATATTCATGCCTTTCCAATTCAGGTCATCCCGGATTTCAAGCAAGAAGAACCCGCCATTGAGAATGCCTATATTTACGCCATTACCCGGCAGGAGAGTGCCTTCAACCAGCGGGCGCAATCTCCCGTCGGTGCAAGGGGGTTGATGCAGTTGATGCCTGCGACGGCCCAGGAAACCGCGAAGCGCCTGAAACTCGCCTATGCGGAATCAAAACTGACGGATGACCCCATTTACAATGCAACTCTCGGGGCCGCATATCTGAGAGGGCTTCTGAACGAATGGAACGGCTCGCACGTCCTTGCCTTCGCCTCCTATAACGCCGGGAGCGGCAATGTTCGCAAATGGATCGCCGCCAACGGCGACCCGCGTCATCCCGGCGTCGATGCAACCGACTGGGTGGAGCGCATTCCGTTTTCCGAGACCCGGAATTACGTACAACGGGTGCTGGAAAACTACCGCGTCTATCAGGCCCGCCTGGCAAGCCCCAATCGGACAACCGCCCTAGAGAACAACAGAGCTCCTTGAAATAGCCATTCTCCTGACGCTTCCGCCTGCTTATATCAAAGGACGACGGACATTTCCGCCTGCGGTTGATATATTGGAAAGACAGGCAAGGAGCGACGAGATGGCGAACAGCGTGGAAAGCGGCCAGTTCAGGGAAATATGGGCCAGATCGTTCAATGGCTTGCGGCTTTATGCACGCGAATACGGGCCTGTCGATCACGGCAGGTTTCCACTCGTCTGTCTGCCGGGCATCACCCGGACCTGCATCGATTTTCATGCCCTCGCCCTTGGAATCGCCAACGATCCGGCCAGACCGCGCCAAGTCGTAGCGATCGATTATCGCGGACGCGGACGCTCCGATTGGGATCCGGACTGGACAAACTACGACCCCCGCGTGGAAGCGACCGACCTCGTGACAATTCTGATGGAAGCTAAAATTACCCGCGCCCATATCATCGGAACCTCACGTGGCGGCGCTATCGCCATGGGGCTGGGAGCCTTTCAACCCGCCCTTCTGCAAAGCGTCATCCTGAACGACATCGGGCCGACGATCGAAATCGACGGCCTACGCCGGATTGCGGCCTATATCGGCGCAATGCCGCAACCGAAGGATTTTCTCGATGCAATCGATATTCTGAAACACGCGATGGGCGAGCATTTCCCCGCCCTGTCGGACACGGACTGGCTGGAACTAGCACATGGCACCTGGCGAGACGAACAGGGGGAACTCACCCCGGTTTACGATCCGGCACTGATGAATACATTGGCGGCGCTCACTAAGGATAAGCTGCTCGACATATCTCTGCCGCCACTCTGGGCGTATTTCGATACGTTGCGTGATATTCCCGTCATGGCAATTCGTGGTGAACTGTCCGACCTGCTGACGCCGGATACACTCGAAAAGATGCAGGAGCATCACCCGGGTCTGGTCACGCTCACCATCCCCGGTCAGGGCCATGCACCACTTCTCTCAAACAGCACCGTCATCGCCAGCATCGCCGCTTTTCTGGAAAAGGCAGATACGCGATAAGTCAGCATCGCGGGGCAGATATCCAACCCGTCATTGCTACTGGTTTCTTTCCATGCGCTCGCAGCTTGAATCAGGCGCAAGAACTTCCTTTATCATCAGGTCCGTCAAAGCCCATCGCAGGGGACTTTTTCCATCTGCCTATGGATGCGCGTACACTGCCCGCATAAGCAAGAGCGCTTCATCAGGATAGCCATCCGAATACCACGCATCTCGGCAGAAACATCTGTGTACCCATTTCCCTGACGCTACGAGGCTTGCTGCCTGGCCGAAAGTCACTTGCTGAAACTTCCC
>JAVBRX010000165.1:0-9977 GCA_031547465.1 Microvirga sp.
ATGAGCGCGATGTGGGGCGGATCGTCAACCGCCTGATCGAGCAGGGGATAGAGATCGTCACTGATCAGACCGAACTGGTGCATGTGTCGGGGCATCCGCGCCGCGACGAACTGACGGAAATGTACCGTTGGACGAGGCCGAAAATTGCTGTTCCCGCGCATGGCGAGATGCTGCATCTGTCGCGACATGGGGAACTCGCCAGGGAACTGGGTGTCGGCGAGGTTGTCGTCGCCCGCAATGGCCAGGTGGTGCGCCTGGCGCCGGGGGAAGCCGGAATCATTGACGAGGTACCGGTCGGGCGCCTTTATAAGGATGGGGCGATCATCATCGACGGCAGCGATGCGGCAGTGTCCGAGAGGCGTAAATTATCGTTTTCCGGCATCGTCTCAGTGGCGCTGGCCATCAATGACAAAGGCGGCATCGCCGGAGATCCGGTGATCGACATGAAGGGGCTGCCGGAGCGGACGGCAAAAGGTGAGGAAATGGCGGATTTCGTCGCCGATGTCGTGGTTGCCGCATTGGAAAACCTGCCCGCCAAGCGCCGCCGCGATCCAGACACGGTGGAGGGCGTGGTGACGCGGGCGATCCGCTCGTCGGTCAACACAATTTGGGGCAAGAAGCCCTCCTGCCATGTGCTTGTGATCGAGGTTTGATTTTTAAGTTTGTTCGGGGGTAGCGAAATGCTATCGACGGAGGCGTCGGGACGGCGCGCCTAGCGGCTCAGGCAGGGCGGGACGTTCATTCTCAAGGAAAAAGGTGCTTTCATGATCGGTCGTCTGAATCACGTCGCCATTGCCGTCAATGATCTTCCCGCCGCGATCAAAACTTATCGCGATGTGTTGGGAGCCGAGGTTTCGGAGCCGCAGACCCTGCCGGAGCACGGCGTGACGGTGGTGTTCGTCATGCTGCCCAACACAAAGGTGGAACTGCTGTATCCGTATGGGGAGAACTCCCCCATCGCCGGCTTTCTTGAGAAGAACAAGGGCGGCGGTATTCACCATATCTGCTACGAAGTAAACGATATCAAGGCGGCAAGCCAGAGCCTCGTCGCCAAGGGCGCGCGAGTACTCGGCGATGGCAACCCGAAGATCGGCGCACACGGCAAGCCTGTGCTGTTCCTGCATCCGAAGGATTTCAACGGCACCCTGGTCGAACTGGAGCAAGTGTAAGCCTTTTCAGGATACCACTTGAGCGGTGCGGAGGCGCTTCACGGCGTCCGTAAATAGCCGTCATGTGCGGTATCTGACAGTCTGGAAGCGGGCGCTTTGACGAAAGGCGGCCCGCTTTTTCCATTTCTTGCCCTATATCGTGCTTGGCTATTCGGTCTGGTCATTCAATTCGTTGATTTCGGGGGCTGGCATGGGCAGTGGACAAACATTGCAACGGTCTGACGCAAAATGGGTACGTGCCGGAGCGGTCGCGCTCCTCGTTCTCCTACCGCCTGGTTCGATTATTTCGAGCATGATGGTATTCGGGTTGACGGGGATCGGCGCGACGGCGCTGTATTTTCTCGTCTGGTGGACAAGCCTGTTTGCAGTTCTGCCGTTTGGGATCGAGAGCCAGGCTGATCGCGGATTTGTGCCACTTGGCTCGGAACCGGGAGCTCCCGCCCGTCCGGCCTTGCTCGCCAAAGCCCTGGCGACGACCTTTCTCGCAACGGCGCTGTTCGTTGCCATCGGCGCTATGCTTCCCTTGGCCGGGTTATAAAGGCTGTTTTCGCCGGTAGAAAATGGAAAATCGCCGTAACGATATCAGAAAAAGAAAAAGCAAGGCAGAACGCCTTGCTTGTGAAAGGGGCCTTATGGCCTTTTCCGATTCAAATCTCGCAATGCGCAAGGTCATGATTCACTTGGTCATGATATCCCTGCCGCACGGGCTTGAAATCGTTTGTTTCCTCCCGAAATCCGGACCGAATTCGACCTGCTTTCAGAAGCCCGAGAGCGAAAGTCGTTGCGGGCTATATAGGGGTGAAATGCGCCTTTGTCTTCATCCCGTTTCTCTGTCTTTAGTCGCAAGGTATCAGAATCGCAGATTATCAGCTGGCAATGGGTGATCATCATCGTTCCGCCCCATTTTTAAAGGAGAACAATCTGGCGTCGTTACGGTATTGTATGAATTTATTCACTTTTCTGGGTGGGGCGATATAGTGCGCCCTTGCTGTCGATCCGTGTGCGCCGCATTTTCCTTTACGCATCTCCCGATAACCGGTGAGGTGAAATCGAAGCCTCAAATTTGATGGGCAGTATTGTGAACCGACGCGATTTTTTAAAAAACACGACCTGTAGCGTTCTTGGCCTTGCCGCTATCGGTTCCGTGCGTGATGCTCTTGCCCAGCCTGCCTTTACCCCGCCGGTCGATTTGACGATGGCCCGCCGCACTATTGAGGTCAATGGTCGGGCGGTCTCCGTATACGGCTTGTTGCAGCCGGACGGGACGAGGGGGATCGTTGCGCAGGCAGGCGGGGATTTTGCAGTCAATCTCATTAATCAGTTGGGAGAACCGACCTTGATCCACTGGCATGGGTTGACGCCGCCGTGGATGCAGGATGGGGTTCCCGATTCGCCGATGCCGATGCTTGCACCCGGAGAAATCCGCCCTTACCGCTTCGCCCTGCGCAGCGGCGGCACTCATTGGATGCACGCGCATACCTTACAGGAGCAGAATCTGCTCGCCGCGCCGCTGATCGTCCGGGTGGAAGAGGACGATGCCGTAGACGAACACAACGTTGTCATGATGCTACATGACTTTTCTTTCACGCCCGCTGAGGAATTGCTGGCGCGGCTGCGGGGCGGCATGGGCGGTGGTCACACCATGCATCATGGCGGTGGAATGCACGGCGCTCCGGCGGATAAATCCGGGGGGGCGGAGAAGAAGAATGCTGATGCCGGGCATGGTATGGCGGCGATGGGCGGGATGGATCTGAACGATATCGAATACGATGCCTATCTTGCCAATGAGCGCACACTGGCCGATCCGGAAGTCATCCGTGTCGAGAACGGCGGAAAGGTGCGGTTGCGCATCATCAACGGCGCGACGGCGACGGCTTTCACTGTCGATCTCGGGGCGCTTATGGGCGAACTCATTGCAGTCGACGGCCACGATATTGAGCCGGTGACAGGGTCCGTCTTCCCGATGACGATGGCGCAGCGCCTCGATATCCGACTGACGCTGCCGAAAACCGGTGCGGCATTCCCGATCCTGGCCTTGCGCGAAGGCGCGTCGCAGCGGACGGGGATCATCCTTGCGCCGCAAGAGGCTGAAGTTCGCCGCATATCGGAAACGGAAGAGAAGGCCGGTCCGCTGGTCGGTCTCGATCTGGAACGCCGGTTGCGCGCCAGATATTCGTTGCCGGTTCGCGCCCCCGATAAACGTTTCTCCGTGACTCTCGACGGCACGATGGAGGGCTATAACTGGTGGATCGATGGTGGCGATGCATTGAAGGTTTCCCAAGGAAACCGCGTTGAAATCACCATGCGCAACAAATCGATGATGGCGCATCCGATGCACCTGCACGGTCATGTATTCCAAGTTGTGGCGCTGGATGGCATCGCGATGCAGGGTGCGGTGCGTGATACGGTTCTGGTGCCGCCTGGCGCTACGGTGACGGTTGTCTTCGATGCCGACAATCCGGGGCGCTGGCCGTTCCATTGCCATCATCTCTACCATATGGTTACGGGGATGATGTCATTCGTGACCTATGATGGTTTTGCCTGATGGTCGGCCTCCCATTACTATTAAAGGTGCTGGCAAAGGTGCTGGGATGAGTTTTTTGCAGGCAATGCCGGAGCACAATGGCTTAATGTGCCTTGTTTTTTAACGATTGCCCGTGTTTTGTAGATGCTTACGAATCGTTGTTCCGTTTGCCATTTAGCGTTGCAGCAGAAGGCCCTCCATGCGTCTTAGCCGTTTTTTTCTTCCCGTCCTTCGCGATACTCCCAAGGAAGCGGAGATCGTCTCGCACCGCCTGATGCTGCGCGCCGGGCTGATCCGTCAGCAGGCGGCAGGCATTTACGCCTGGCTACCGCTCGGGTTGAAAGTTCTGAACCGGATCAACGCCATCATCCGCGAGGAGCAGAACCGCGCTGGAGCAGTCGAGATTTTGATGCCGACGATCCAGTCCGCCGACCTGTGGCGCGAATCCGGGCGCTATGATGCCTACGGTAAGGAAATGCTGCGCATCCGCGACCGGCATGAGCGCGAGATGTTGTTTGGGCCGACCAACGAGGAGATGGTGACGGATATCTTCCGTGCCTATGTCCGCTCCTACAAGGATCTGCCGCTTAATCTCTATCATATCCAGTGGAAGTTTCGCGATGAAGTGCGCCCGCGTTTCGGCGTGATGCGCTCGCGCGAGTTCCTGATGAAGGATGCCTATTCCTTCGATCTCGATCAGGCGGGTGCAGTCCATTCCTACAACAGGATGTTCGCGGCTTACCTGCGCACCTTCGCGCGGATGGGGTTGAAAGCCATTCCGATGCGCGCCGATACCGGTCCGATTGGTGGGAACCTGAGCCACGAATTCATCATCCTGGCATCGACCGGCGAAAGCGAAGTGTTTTGCCACAAGGATTTCCTCAGCATGGAAACGCCTGGCGAGGACACGAAGTTCGATGATGCCGCCGAAATGCAGGCTTTGTTCGACCGCTGGACATCGCGTTATGCCGCTACCTCCGAGATGCACGATGAGAAAGCCTTCGCCGCTTTGCCCGCCGACCAGACGGTATCGGCGCGTGGCATTGAGGTCGGCCATATCTTCTATTTCGGCACCAAGTATTCCGCGCCAATGGGGGCGAAGGTCACTGGCCCGGATGGGCAGGAGCGTGAGGTCCATATGGGGTCTTACGGCATTGGTCCGAGCCGTCTGGCAGCGGCGATCATTGAGGCGAGCCACGACGAGCAGGGGCCGATCTGGCCGGAGAGCGTTGCACCGTTCGATATCGCGCTTCTCAACCTCAAGGTGGGCGATGCGGCCAATGACGAAGTCTGCGCCAAACTCTATACGCAGTTGAAGGCCGTCGGAAAGGATGTGCTGCTCGATGACCGCGAGGAGCGTCCGGGGGCAAAATTCGCCACCGCCGATCTTACCGGCATTCCATGGCAGATTCTGGTCGGCCCCAAAAGTCTGGCTGAGGGCAAGGTGGAGTTGAAACGCCGCGCCACCGGTGAGCGGGAATTGCTACCGCTTGGCGATCTCGTCGCCCGATTGTCGGCGTAATGGAGCCGCAATGGCCGTAAAGCGCGCCAAACAGCCGGGAGCCTTCTCCGCTTACGAGTGGTTGTTGGCGACGCGCTATCTGCGTTCGCGCAAGCACAAGCGGCTGGTGTCCGTGTTTGCGGGCTTCTCTGTCATCGGCATCATGCTCGGGGTGGCGACGCTCATTACCGTCATGTCGGTGATGAACGGCTTCCGTGCTGAACTGTTCGACAAGCTTGGCGGCGCACGGGGCCATCTGGCGATAACCCCGACTGAGCGACCCTTCACCGATTACGCGGCGATGGCCGAAAAGATCGCTAAAATCCCGGGTATCGACAGAACGGTGCCGATCATTCGCGGCCAGGTTCTGGCCTCCGCCAACGATGCGAATGAAGGGGTGTTGGTGCAGGGGATGCGCTCCCAGGATCTTCAGAAGATGAAGATTTTCGAGATTCTTCAAGGCTCGTTCAAACAGTTCGGCGTCGACGAGAATATCGCCGTCAGTTCCGGCCTCGCCATGAAGCTGGGGTTGTATAAAGGCAGCTCCATCAAGCTCACAAATCCGCAGGGCGAGGAGACGCCCTTCGGGATCTCGCCGATGATCAAGGATTATCCCATCGGCGTGATCTTCAAGATCGGCATGTCGGAACTTGATGAGCGCACCGTCATCATTCCGCTGGAGGATGCGCAGAAGTACTTCGGCATGGAAGGCCGCGTTCAGGAACTCGAAATCTTCCTGACGGACCCGGATGCAATCGACAGCATCAAGCAGCAGGTCATCAAGGTTGCGGGGGAGGATGTTCTGGTCGGAGATTGGCGCTTTGCCAACCAGAGCCTGTTTTCGGCGCTCGCCGTCGAGCGCAATGTCATGTTCCTGATCCTGACCCTGATCGTCCTTGTCGCTGCGCTCAACATCATTTCTGGTCTCACCATGCTGGTGAAGGATAAGTCGAGCGATATCGCCATCCTGCGCACCATGGGAGCGACCCGCGCCTCGGTGCTGCGGATTTTCATAATGTCCGGTGCCATGGTCGGCTGTGTCGGCACCATAGCGGGTTTCTTGCTCGGGTTGGCGTTGACGCTGAATGTCGACAGGATACGCCAACTGGCCTCGACATTGACGGCATCGAATATCTTCCCCGAAGAGCTTTATTTTTTCAGCAAGCTCCCGGCGAAGATAGACGTTGCCGAGGTTTCCGCCATCGTGATCGTGGCGTTCCTTCTGTCATTACTTTCGGCGGTGTATCCCGCTTACCGCGCCGCCCGGCTCGATCCGGTGCAGGCATTGCGCTACGGGTGAGGGCCGCGATGACCGAGGGAAAACGAATGCCGGCCCTTTATCTCGACAAGGTGGTGCGGCGTTATCCGCAAGGGACAGGCTTTCTGGAAATCCTGAAATCGGCAACCCTTGCCATCTGGCCGGGTGAGGTGGTGGCGCTGATCGCTCCTTCGGGAACTGGAAAATCCACCCTGCTGCATGTTGCCGGATTGCTGGAGAAACCGGATGGCGGCGAGGTTTATATCGGCGGGATTCCGACCGTGCGACTCGACGATGACCGCCGGACGCAGATGCGGCGCGAAAATCTGGGGTTCGTCTATCAGTTCCATCATCTGCTGCCGGAACTGAATGCGCTTGAGAATGTGGCGATGCCGCAGCTTATTTACGGATTGTCGAAGAAGGAAGCGAACGGCAGGGCAAAGCAGATTCTCAACATTCTTGGCCTGACGCCACGCCTCGATCATCGTCCGGCGGAACTGTCCGGCGGCGAGCAGCAGCGCGTTGCCATCGCCCGGGCACTTGCCAACGCGCCGCAATTGCTGCTCGCCGACGAGCCGACCGGCAACCTCGACCCGTATACATCGAGCCATGTCTTCAAGACCTTGGTCGCTATTGCCCGGGCATCGAAAGTGGCGGCGCTGATCGCGACCCACAACATGGAACTCGCCGCCATGATGGACCGCCGCGTGACGATTCGCGAAGGGCAGGTCGCGCAGCTTCCGTGACGGTTGCGATGCGTTATGAAGACTCAATAATGAAGAGTCGTTGTTATCCGTCATTTGAAATTACAGAGGACCGGGATTAGCCGGGATATGACGGGATGATGTGGGATGTCCTTACAGGATAAGGGATTTGGCGGCGCGGGAAAAGAGATAATCAATATTGTGTGATTTTTGCAGTGGGCAGCCCTGGCAAGGCGAATCGTCAATTGAAATTACAGTAAGGCGTCTGGAACAAAGGTGCTTCGAAGAGACTTCGAAGGCGCCACAGATCGATTTTTCAACCCCAGAAATGATGAGGGAGGCCGGAGCCCCCCTCACAATCTGATGTCCTACGCTCATCTAGCGGGGTCTTGTTAACGAGCCGTCACCAACTCGCAACCACATCTACCTGAGGACAGTCGACCCCTTTTTTACCCCCCCCCTGTGGTCAAGTCAAATCCGCTTCAGTTAACCCCGTCAGGTGCAAGAACATTTGGGCCATGTAGCGATTATATGGATGTGCACTAGACAGGTTATGTCGCTTTGTTACAAAAATGGAGCGGATAAGCTTTTCAGCATCTGGGGCATACAGGCCCGGTTTTGTGTCGGCAGTTGCCACGGCGTCAATGTATTGCTGCGCATCGCCTAATGCGACCATGAGAGAGGCTTCCAGTGACCCTTGTGGATGCTTCTCGGTAATCTTCATGTTAACAAGCCTATCAACCAAAGTGTTGATTTTAACTTCATCAACACTTGCAGCCCGCAGACAAGTTTCGTGCGCTGCCGCCGTGATGCTGCGGACAAGGCTGCCTTGCTCGCCGAATTCCATTTCGGCAACCAGGGCCTCAAGGACATCCATGCGTTTGCGGGCTATCCCAGCCAGCTCCTTGAAAATGCCACGATGAGGCGTCTCGATGTCTCCGTTCGCCCAGCGGCGCACTGTGCGCGGGTTGACGTTGAGGGTGCGAGCCATTTCGGATTGCCACGCTTCGCCAAAGAGAGCGACCCCAACGCGGGTGACAAGGTTGTCCATGATGTAACTCCTTGAAAAAGGATTGGAATTGATTGTTGATCAATAAACCGGCGAGCCATCGGCCAGCATGTCCTCAACGATCAGGCTGGTGCGGCCTTGATAGCTGCTTTCATTGCGTAACTCGTCGGCTCTGGCCTTCACCAACCAACGCGGGGCAGCGTTGCCGGTCAGCATCGACTTCGGAAACCAGGCGAGCCGGCGAACGGACTGATCGGTGTGCGGGCAGACCAGCGTCACATTGATGCCGATGGCTTTGGCGGTTTCACGGGCGGCTGCGGCCAGTCCAACCAACTCGTTACGGTTAAACCGCTTCGCCGCTTCTTTCTTGGCCCAGGCCCACGCCTGCTTCAGGCATATGGCGAAGAACCGAATCGGGCTATCGTTGAACTTCGCAGCGGCGCGGCGAGCGTTGGTCCAGGCTGCTTTCATCGCGATTGTTGCTGTGGTGGTCATCGTCAGAGGGCCTCCTGCCCTTTTGCTTCCGGCGGGGCCGTCCCCGTCCGTCGATGCCCTAGTTCTAGGGCTTTTATATAAAAAAGTCAAGCTGTTTTTGCAGAAAACGCAATGAATTTTGAAAAAAAATCACCTTGTAACAACGCGGCAATCAGCACGGCCTAAACTTGTCACCGCTGCGGTAACGAAATCGTGCCTTTGCGGCGGGAGACGAAGAAGGCCAGGCCGGCCCAGAACACCAGGCTGAGGGTGGTGACGGTGGCGTAGCCGATGAGGCGGATGCCGCGCACAAAGAGGGTTTCAGGGGTAGAACTGGCCAGGAGGCCCAACAACTCGATGATGGCGAAGTATCCGCCGAGCAAGCCGCTGACGATGAATGCCAGGAAGCAGAAGGCGCGGAGGCCGCTGTCCGAACCGGTTTCGATCAGCATTTTGCGGGGTTTCGGGGCAGCGGTGTCGGGTTGTTTGGCCATTGTAACCTCCTGATTGTATTATATTTTTACATGGTCTTGTTTTACATGGTCTTGGCGATCCAGCAGACGCGACCGATGACGGCGAGGTCGCCGGCGGCCTCATACGGGAAGGTTTCGTCTGGATAGGCCGGGTTGTCGGATTTGATGACCACCGAGCCGTCCATACGGGTATATAATCGTTTGACGAACAGGTTGTTGTTGACGGACAACACGTAGATACCATCGTTGGTAACCTGCTCGACCTGCCGGTCAACCAGCAACACGTTACCGTTGCCGATCGTCGGCTCCATGCTGTCGCCCTTGGCGGTCAGCACCGCCACCTTCTTAGGGTTTAAGCCAAGCTGGCGCAACCAGTCTTTTCGAAACGCCAGATATTCGAGCACCGATTCGCTGGTCGGTGCCGCGCCGCCGCCGGCGCTGGCCTGGACATCGACCTTGGGAATCAAGGCAAAATCTGTTTCCGAAAAGCTTTCGAAGGGCTTCGAAGCGCCTTCGAAAGGCGTCGATGGCTCAGATAACTCTTGTGCGGAAGCGCCCTTCACGAGGCGCATAGCCCCCTGCCCGGTGAGAATCCAGGTCGGATCAAAGCCGAGTTCCGCAAGTTTCATAAGGGTTTGGCCGCTGGGAATGGCGTCTCCACGCTCAATCTGCTGCCAACCTCTCGGACTCATGCCGACAATTTCGGCCATTTTGGATTGGGTCACACGCATATACATGCGTATCTCTGCCAAGCGATTTTGAGAACTCACTATCATAGAAGTTCGCCGCTCAAAGTTTTAGATTCTGAAAAACCGAGCTGTTGTTCCATAAAATTTCTAAAACAAAATATAAAACAATGCGTTAT
>JAVBRX010000179.1:0-3179 GCA_031547465.1 Microvirga sp.
TCGATGAACCGCCGGACCGGATCAGCGAAGCGCCCCGCTCTTCCAGCACTTCCTTCATGACGGGCGTTGCCGGGAGGACGAAGATGGGCATGCAGCAGACAATCGATCTGGCGCTGGCGGGCAATATCGGTGCCAATGGCCTGCCGCAGCAGGCGCTCGATGCAGCGCTCCAGGCGGTCTCCCAGGCGCTGGTGCGCCTTGCCGAGGATGACAAAACCGGGCGGCTGCCGCTCCTGCATCTGCCGCGTGAAACCGGCGACCTTGCGGCGACGAAGGACGCGGCGGCATTCCTGAAGCAGGATGTCAGCGACGTCGTGTTCCTCGGCACCGGCGGTTCGGCGCTCGGCGGACAGACGCTGGCGCAACTAAAGGATTATGCCGTTCCCGGCCTTGGCCGCCTTACGGACGGGCCGCGGGTGCATTTCCTCGACAATCTCGACCCGCTGACCTTCGGCACCATGCTGCAACGACTGCCGCTTGCTACCACAAAATTCGCGGCGATCTCCAAATCCGGCGGCACCGGCGAAACCTTGATGCAAACCATCGCCGTGCTGAACGTCCTGAAGCAGGCGGGTGGCAAGAAGCCCATCGGTGAAGTGTTTCTCGGGCTTTCCGAACCGCGCAAAACGGGTGGAAAAAATGCGCTGCGCGATCTCCTGGAGCCGGAAGGGGTGCACTTCCTCGAGCATCATACCGGCGTCGGCGGGCGTTACTCCGTCCTCACTAATGTCGGCCTCCTGCCCGCAGCGGTGATGGGCCTCGACATCGCCGAGATCCGCAAGGGCGCGGCAGAAGCTTATGCGCCGCTCATCGATGAGCGCGACGCGAGCCAGATTCCCGCTGCCCTCGGTGCCGCACTGAATATTGCCGCCGCGCTGGAAGGCAAGGCCAATACCGTTCTCATGGCTTATGCCGACAAGCTGGAGCGTTTCACCCGCTGGTGGGTGCAACTCTGGGCCGAAAGCCTTGGCAAGAACGGCAAGGGTACACAACCCGTCGCCGCCATCGGCCCGGTGGACCAGCACAGCCAGTTGCAGCTTTACCTCGCCGGTCCGAAAGACAAGCTGTTTACGATTGTCACCACCGGCATCAAGGGCAAAGGCCCGGCCATGGACGAGGCACTCTCGAAGCGGGCGGGCGAGCCGGGTTTTGCCGGGCACACCATCGGCGATCTCGTCGCCGCGCAGGGCCGCGCCACTGCCGACACGCTGGCTCGCAATGGCTGTCCGACGCGGCGCATCCATATCGACACGCTGAACGAGCGCAGTCTCGGCAAATTGCTGATGCACTTCATGCTGGAGACAATCCTTGCCGGATACGCTTTCGGCATCGACCCGTTCGATCAGCCCGCCGTGGAAGAAGGCAAAATCCTCGCCAAGAAATACCTCAACGAAGGAGCCGCCTGACATGGCGGTGCGCCTGCTTGACCCGGTGTTGATCGACCGCATCGCTGCGGGCGAGGTGGTTGAGCGCCCGGCTGCGGCGGTCAAGGAACTCGTCGAGAATGCCATTGACGCCGGAGCCGATGCAATCGAGATCGTCATCAACGCTGGCGGTCGCACCCTGATCCGCGTCATCGACGACGGCACCGGCATGGGACCGGACGATCTGGCGCTGGCGGTCGAGCGGCACGCCACCTCGAAAATCCCCGATAACGATCTTTCGCGGATCGGCAGCCTCGGATTTCGCGGCGAGGCGCTACCCTCCATCGGCGCGGTGGCGCGGCTTTCCATCGCCTCACGCACGGCGGAAGCGGACACCGGCTCGGCGATACAGGTCGATGCCGGAATAAAAAGCCCGGTCCGCCCCATCGCCACACCGAAGGGCACTCGCATCGAGGTGACGGACCTGTTCGCCGCCACTCCGGCGCGGCTCAAGTTTCTCAAATCCGACCGCACCGAGGCGCAGGCGGTGGGCGAGATCGTCAAACGCCTTGCCGTCGCCCATCCGGAAATCCGCTTCACACTCTCCGGCGACCATCTCACCGCCTTGTCCTACCCACCCGAGGAGCGCACCGAGACCGGCCTGCTGCGCCGTTTGTCGCGCGTACTCGGAGCCGAATTCGCCGACAACGCCATCACCGTCGGCATTGAGCGGGAAGGAGTGCGGATTTCCGGTTTTGCCGGGTTGCCGACCTTCCATCGCAATACCACCGCCCACATCCATTTCACCGTCAACGGTCGTCCGGTACGCGACAAGCTACTCCTCGGCGCTGTGCGCGGCGCTTATGCGGATGTGCTGGTTTCCGATCGACATCCGGTTCTGGCGCTGATGATCGATCTCGATCCGCGTTCCGTCGATGTCAACGTCCATCCAGCAAAAACCGAGGTGCGCTTTCGTGATCCGGCTTTCATGCGCGGTATGGTGATCGGCGCATTGAAGGAAGCCATCGTCCGTTCCGGCTTCCGCTCCGCCACCACTGGCGGAACTCGTACCCTCGACGCCATGCGGTTGGGGGAAACAAGGCTAGGGGAAGCCGGGCCGGGAGCCATCACCTCCGGCCCATTGACGGGGGGAAGCGGTGTCGCCGGAGCATCCGGACAGCGCCCGTTTCCAGGTTCGTGGCTGGGGCGGGGCAACTCGCCCTCGATCCGCCCGTCGCTCTATGCTGGATGGCAGGCACCGGTGAATGCGCCGGGGTTGATGGGTGCAGGGCTCCGGGAACACCCGCAGGCCGCGTTCGCGGGCGTCGCGCTACCGAGCGCTGACGCCCGCGCGTCGGATATGGAACCCGATGCAGCAACGGAAGCGATGCCGCTCGGTGCAGCGCGGGCGCAAGTGCATGAAACCTATATCGTCGCCCAGACGCAGGACGGCATCGTCATCGTCGATCAGCACGCCGCCCATGAACGCCTCGTTTATGAGCGCCTGAAACGGCAGCGGGCGGAAACGGGCATTGCCCGACAGATGATGCTGATTCCGGAAGTGGTGGACCTTGACCCCATCGACGCCGACCGCCTCATCGCAGAAGCCGACGCCCTCGCCTCCCTCGGCCTCGTTATCGAATCGTTCGGCCCCGGCTCGGTGCTGGTGCGCGAAGTGCCGGGCCTGATCGCCGGAGGGCGCATCAAGACCCTGATCGAAGACCTCGCCGGGGCGCTTGCCGAATGGGAAGCCACAAGCCCGCTCGAAGAACGCCTTGACGCCATCCTCTCCCGCATGGCCTGTCACGGCTCGAT
>JAVBRX010000080.1:0-3687 GCA_031547465.1 Microvirga sp.
TTAGAGCGCGATTCGATCAAATTGCACCGGATTGCGCTCTAACTTTCCTTTATTTACCGCATTTTCTTGCGCCGAACCGGTGGCCACTTCGGCGGAAAATGCTCTAAACGCTCCGACACCGCGCAAGGCTTCAAACTGCTACCGAGACGCTGGGTCGTCGAGCGCACCTTCGCCTGGCTCAACCGATGCCGACGCCTCGCAAAGGACTTCGAAAAATCCATCGCTAGCGCAACAGCATGGATCCTCATCGCTCACATCCGCTTTTTTCTGCATCAATGAAATCAATATGTTAATGCTGAGAAAACTTCAGAAAACGGAGTTTTTAGAGGTTGCCAGATTGGAATAGCGGTAAGCGCGTCAACCTGCCGCCTCAACATCCAGCGCCGGGTCACCCGGGCCGGTTTCCCAGCCGAGGTCGGGCAGCGCGGCGACGCGCTTGCCTTTAAAATCGTCACGGCACACCAGATAGCCGCGTTGTTCCATATAGGCGATCAGGCGGCGGGCGCGGCCTGCCGAGCGGCTACCGCAGGCGCGGGCGATTTCCATGTCGGAGGGGCAGGGTGAGTGCAGCTGCGCGGCGCGGGCGAAGATCAGGAATACGCCCTGGATATCCTCGGGCAGGGTGTCGGCGAAAGCCACCGCTTTCGTCCATTCGTCGTTCGCGTCCGTCGCGTGGTTCACCCCGGCACGGGCGATGGCGAGGCGGCGACGGAAGGCGTTGAGATCGAGGGGCGCACCCTCCAGCCGCTTGATGCGGCAGCGCACGAGGAAATCCTGATAAAGAACCGCCACCTGACGGAAGGCGCTGTCCGGATCGGCGAGGATATCGGCGAGGATGGTGTCGATGGCGGCATCGCGCTCCGCGTCGGACATACGGGGCTTGGTCTCTTCGCCGGGTTCGTCGTCGCCCGTCGCAATGAGGGCGGGTTTCGAGCGGGCGAGTCGGGCGAGAATATCGGCGGTAGCAGGGGGCGGTGGTGGAGGGCGGCGTGGTGGCGCTTTTGTTACTTCATCCGGCGCGGCGGTGAAGATCAGGGTATGCGCGTCAGCATCGGCCTGATTCGGCAGCGGCAGCAGTTTCGGGCTATTGCCGCGCGCCTGTGTCTCCACCGCACCGATGGTCACGGGTAAGGGGCGGCGCGATAAGGCCGGGCCAAGGGCGATGAAATCGCCCCGTGCCAGATCGCGGAACATCTCCGCTGTGCGCCGCTCCATGCCGAGGAGATCGGCGGCCCGTGCCATGTCGATATCGAGGAAGGTGCGGCCCATAAGGAAGTTCGAGGCTTCCGCCGCAACGTTCTTGGCAAGTTTGGCGAGGCGTTGCGTGGCGATCACCCCGGCGAGACCGCGCTTGCGCCCCCGGCACATCAGGTTGGTCATCGCCCCGAGCGAAGCTTTACGCGCCTCGTCCGATACCTCACCGGCGACGGCAGGAGCGAACAGTTGCGCCTCGTCCACCACCACCAGCATCGGATACCAATGGTCACGCTCGACCTCGAACAGCCCGCCGAGGAAGGCGGCGGCGCAGCGCATCTGCGCTTCGGTATCCAGCCCTTCGAGGTTGAGGACCGTCGAGACACGGTGCAGGCGCACACGGGTGGCGATGCGGTGCAGATCGCCCTCGGCGCGGGCGGCATCGACGACAACATGGCCATACTTTTCGGCCAGGGTGACGAAATCTCCCTCCGGGTCGATCACCGCCTGCTGCACCCAGGCGGCACTTTGTTCGAGCAGCCGCCGCAGCAGGTGTGATTTGCCCGAGCCGGAATTACCCTGGACCAGCAGCCGCGTCGCCAGCAATTCTTCAAGGTCGAGCATCGCCGGTCCCGGCTGAGCCAGGCCGGGACGTGTCGTTCCCATGTCGATGCCAGCCTTCATCGGTAAAAAGCCGTTTCCTTTGATGATTGCGTTGCCACGGCTTTAGAGGTGTTTGCCAGCCATGAAAAGGTTTCGGCGCTTATGTCATGTGGAATGCCCTCATCCTTTCAGGGCGGACATGGAAACTGGTTTGTCAGAGGAAGTGGAAAAAGATTTTGATAATAGCAACAATCATGATATGACTGAACAGTCAGTCAATTATTAGTGAGGGCGGAATGCAGCAAGGCTCGAACCGATCCGCAAAAGCAGATCCGGTGGGTGCTGCGAATGCCACTCCCAGCAGACGGGCGCGTACCGATACGGATAAGCAACGGAAATTGCAGGCAATTCTCGATGCGGCTCTGGTTGAGTTCTCGCAAAAGGGCTTTGCAGAAGCGCGGCTTGACGAGATTGCGCGCAAGGCCGGGGTCGCCAAGGGGACGATCTATCTCTACGCACCATCAAAACAGGCTTTGTTCGAAGCGGTGGTGCGTTCGGGGATCAGTCCGATGCTCAGCGAAGTAGAGACCGCCCTGCTGGCGTCAAAGCTGTCGGTCGAGGAAAAGCTGCGGATGACCTTCGGCTTTTTCGCGCGGGAAGTTATCCATTCGCCACGCGGCGATCTGATGCGGCTGGTGCTGCGCGAAGCGCAGAACTTTCCGGAAATCGCCGCTTTCCACCATCGGGAGATTGTCGACCGGGGGTTGACGATCCTGCGCCGTCTGGCGGAGCAGGCGGTGGCAAGCGGTGAGTTTTGTTCCGATGAGTTGGCGCATTTCCCGCATCTCGTCTTTGCTCCATGCCTCATGGCGCTGATCTGGACCGCTTTATTCCAGCGAATTGCGCCGCTCGATGTCGAAGGGCTGTTCGAGGCGCATCTGAGCCTGCTGTTGAAGGCCATGAGGCCGGACGGCAATTCTTCAGCCGCCGCACCTGGAGGGGGCACATGAAAAAAGGCCGTGTCGTCATCATTCTTGTCGTTGCCGCTGCCCTGATTGCCGGATGGGTCTACTGGTCGCGCCGGCTGAAATCGACCGATCTTTCCTTCCAGGGGTATGTCGAAGGCGAATTCGTCTATGCCGCGTCTGAAACAGGTGGGCGGATTGCCCGGTTGGCCGTCGATGATGGTGCTGCCGTCAAGGCGAACGATGTGCTGTTCGTCCTCGATTCGTCGATCCAGGAAACCCAGCGCCGTCAGGCCGCTGCCGATCTTTCCCAGGCAGAAGCGAAACTCGCCGACCTTCTCGCTGCGCAGCGTCGCCCGGAGGAAGTCGCCGTGACGCAGGCGCAACGGACGCGGGCGCGGGCGCAACTCGATCTGTCGCGCACGGAACTGGAGCGGCAGAAAACCCTGGTCCAGCGCGGTTATGCTTCACAGGCGGCGCTCGATCAGGTCGAGGCCGCGTTCGAGCGTGACAAGGCGGCGCTCGCCGAAGTCGAGAGGCAGATCTTGGCCTACGAGCTTTCCAGCCGCTCCGACGCCATTGACGCCGCCAGAGCGGCGGTTGAAGCGGCGAAAGCCGCCCTCAGCCAGATCGATACCCAGATCGGCAAATTGACGGTGCGCGCCCCGGCAGACTCCATCGTGCATGATGTCTATTTCCGCTCCGGCGAAGTGGTGAATGCGGGCCAGCCGGTGCTGGCCCTGTTGCCGCCGGAGAACCGGATTCTGCGGTTCTACGTGTCCGAGACCCGGATCGCGACCCTCAATCCCGGGGCGCAGGTGGCGGTGGCGTGCGATGCCTGCCCCCCGGATCTGACGGCTAGGGTGAGCTTCATTTCACAAAGCGTCGAGTTCACGCCACCGGTAATCTTCTCGGAGAAGGAACG
>JAVBRX010000126.1:0-4202 GCA_031547465.1 Microvirga sp.
CCGATCGAGGGCGTCCACCGCTTCGGCGAGGCGGGCAGCGGTATCGCCGAACTCGCCATCCTTCAGCTTCGACAGGGCGGCAATGGGTTTGCGCATGGAAGCGATCTGCGTCTTCACTACGTCGCCGTTGCCGAGCGGCAGTTTGCGCACTACGAGGTCGATGGCCTGAATACCGTTGGTGCCCTCGTAAATCTGGGCGATGCGAGCATCGCGCAGATGCTGGGCCGCGCCAGTCTCCTCGATGAAGCCCATGCCGCCATGCACCTGGATGCCGAGCGACGCCGCTTCCTCGCCGATATCTGTGGAGAACGCCTTGGCGACGGGGGTGAGGAGTGCGGCCTTGTCGGCAGCCACTTTCCGCTTCGCATCGTCCACCTCATGATGGGCGCGATCGAGGGATTCGGCGGTCATGTAGCAGATGGCGCGGGCAGCGGCGCACAAAGCCTTCATCGTCAGCAGCATGTGCTGGATGTCCGGGTGAACAATGATCGGTGACGGGCCTTCCTTCGCGCCGGGCGCATTGCCCTGCTTGCGGTCGTTGGCATAGGCCA
Source organism: Microvirga sp. (assembly GCA_031547465.1). Taxonomy (GTDB): domain Bacteria; phylum Pseudomonadota; class Alphaproteobacteria; order Rhizobiales; family Beijerinckiaceae; genus Hohaiivirga. The sequence goes on from JAVBRX010000126.1 coordinate 552, forward strand.
GTGCCTGCTGATAAGCGCGGTCCGCAATCGACACGCCCTGAATGCCGACAGCGAGGCGGGCATTGTTCATCATCGTGAACATGCAGGCAAGGCCGCGGTTTTCTTCGCCGATCAGCCAGCCGACAGCGCCGCCCTTGTCACCGAAGATCATGGTGGCAGTGGGCGAACCGTGGATGCCCATCTTGTCTTCGAGGCGCTGGCAATAGGCATCGTTGCGCGTTCCGTCCGGCATGAACTTCGGTACCAGGAACAGCGAGATGCCCTTCACGCCGGGCGGGGCATCGGGCAATCGGGCAAGGACGAGGTGGATGATGTTGTCGGTGAGGTCATGCTCGCCGTAGGTGATGAAGATCTTTTCGCCGAAAATCCGGTAGGTGCCGTCCGCATTGCGCTCGGCACGAGCACGCAGCAGCGCGAGATCGGACCCTGCCTGCGGCTCGGTGAGGTTCATCGTCCCCATCCACTCGCCGGAGATGAGCTTCGGCAGATAACGATCCTGCAAGTCCTTCGAGCCGTGCTTGACCAACGCTTCGACCGCACCCATGGTCAGGGTCGGGCCGATGCCGAACGCCATGCTGGCAGCGTTCCACATTTCCTGGCAGGCGGTGTTGAGCAGGATCGGCAACCCCTGACCGCCGAATTTCTCCGGCCCGCCAAGCGAGTTCCAGCCACCGTCAGCCCAGGTCTTGTAAGCGTCCTTCCAGCCAGGAGAGGTCGTCACCTTGCGGTCGTTCCATTGCGGATGCTTCTTGTCGGCAACCGCATTGAGCGGCGCGATCACATCGCCCGCAACCTTTGCGCCCTCTTCCAGAATCGACTGGACGAGATCGGCGCTGAGATCGCCATAAATACCATCGTTCACCGCCTGATCGAACCCGGCGGCATGGCGCATCGTGAATAGAATATCGGAAACCGGCGCACGGTAAGTCATATGTCAAGCCCTCCACTGGCTGCGGGTCAATCGCCCACCCTAGGCCCCACGATATTTTTCATCATTGATAATCGGGGCACATTTAAAACGGCGCCTTATAGAACCTTTGAATGAGATTGGGTAGTCAGGATTGTCGAAAAACAATCCACGTCACGACTGCCCTTACTCCCGCCCTTCGATCAGCTTGCGATCAGTGGCGATTTCCGTCGCGACAAAATCCATGAATGCGCGAACACGGGCGGAGTGGCGCAGATCGGCGTGTGTGAGGAGCCACAGGCCGGTAGAGAAATCCGGTTGTGGCTCGGCAAGGCGGAGCAGAGCCGGGCGGCGGTCGGCGATGAAGCAGGGCAACGCGCCAAGACCGATCCCGGCCTCCACCGCCTCGGCAAGGCCGAGGACAGTATTGACCCGGTAGACGATTTTTTCCGGTTGCACAGATTCCCGCAAAAACCGCACCACCTTCATGTTGCCGAAGGTATCGCCGAGCGACACCCAGTTGCGCGAGAACAGACCATTCCAGTCGACCTTCCCGGACAGGAAACCGTTCAGGAGATCGTCCCCGGAGAAATCGACCTTACGCCCATAGAACGCCCAGCCGAGCGTCGCCAGTCGCCTGCCGACCAATGTCTCCGGTGGTGTGTCGGTCGGGCGGATAGCCACATCGGCATCCCGTTTCGACAAGTTGAGGTTGCGGTTGGTGACGACGATATCGAGGGAGATCTCCGGATAGGCGGCAATGAACCGTGCAAAGATCGGCGACAGATAATTGGTGATCAGCGTATCGTTGGTGGTGACGCGCAATTCTCCTGCCGGAGCGGGAGAGCGCCCGGCAATCCGGCGTGTGAAAGTGGTAACGTCATCATCCATGCGCTGCGCAAAGGCGCTCATCTCCTCGCCGTAGGAGGTCGGCTCGTAACCGAGGCGGCTGCGCTCGAACAATTGCACGCCGAGCCGCTCCTCAAGGTGGCCAAGGCGGCGGAATACCGTCGAATGGTTGACCTGAAGCCGTTCCGCCGCGCCGTTAAGACTTCTGGTCTCGGTAATCGCTCGCACCAGCTTGAAATCGTCCCAGGCCAATCCGTCAAGTTTCGCCATTGCTTGCATCCGTGCAAATTGTCATTTGTGAAGTTACATCTTCCTTTGCATCGTTGACAATGCCACTGTCAGGCTTGGAGCAACAATTCGCCCTATATGCGGGCGGGAGATAATCTGCGCGGATTGCGTACATCACGGAGAACCCGAATGACCAAGGTCTTGGTGCTTTATTATTCCTCGTGGGGCCATATCGAGCAGATGGCCTATGCCGCTGCCGAGGGCGCGCGCGAAGCCGGAGCCGAAGTAACGGTGAAGCGGGTGCCGGAACTGGTGCCGGATGAAGTCGCCATTGCCGCGCATTACAAGCGCGACCAGAAAGCGCCAATCGCTACCGTCGCCGAACTGCCGCAATACGACGCCATCATTTTCGGCACGCCAACCCGTTACGGTAACATGACAGCGCAGATGAAGAACTTCATCGACCAGACCGGCGGCCTGTGGGCCAGAGGCGAACTGAACGGCAAGGTCGGCTCGGTCTTCGTCTCCTCCGCTACCCAGCACGGTGGGCAGGAATCGACGATCCTCACCTTCCTTCCGGTACTGATGCACCTCGGCATGGTCGTCGTCGGACTGCCTTATTCCTTCCAGGAGCAAATGGGCGTATCGGACGTGATGGGTAACTCGCCCTACGGCGCATCGACCATCGCCGCCGGTGACGGCAGCCGCCAGCCCTCCAAGGTGGAACTCGACGGCGCACGCTATCAAGGCAAGCATGTGGCAGAAATCGCCGCCAAACTGAAGAAGTAAGAGAGCTTCATGATCAATGCAAACCCGGCATCCGCAGACGTGGTTGCCGGGGTTTTCTTTTTGCCAGAATAAGCGATACGGTTATGTCCGCGCCGCTGCCGCCCGATGCAAGCGGTCGTTGATCGCTTCGCCAAGCCCCGTCTCCGGAATGGGAGTGACGGCAATTGTCTCCGCCCCCGTAGCATCGAGATGGCGCAGGGCGGCAAACAGGTTGGCGGCAGCTTCAGCGAGATCGCCCGCCGGACTCAGGTTGAAGCTGGCAATGGCGTTTGAAGCCCCTGAAGGCGCATGTGGACCGAACAACAGCACCGCCTCATGCGCGGCGATGCTCGCCGCATTCAGGCGCACCAGGGCGCGCGGCGCGTAATGCGAGGTCAGCATTCCCGGCGCAATAGGTTTGTCCGGCGCAAGAGATCTGGAACCGCTCACCTCGCCGCCTTCCGGGCGATGCGTCAGAACCTTGCGCCCAAGCAGGCTTTCGATAGCCTCGCGCGGCACACCGCCTGCGCGCAGCAGAACGACTTCGTCGGTCAGTAGCGAGACGATTGTCGATTCCAGCCCGACCATTGTCGCTCCGGCATCGACGATGGCGGCGATGCGCCCGTCGAGATCCGTCAGGACATGTTCGGCACATGTCGGGCTAACCCGGCCCGAACGGTTGGCAGACGGGGCGGCGACGGGCCGCCCCACCTGATGGAGCAAATCGAGCGCCACCGGGTGCGACGGCATCCGCAGCGCCACGCTTTCCAACCCCGCCCGGGCGAGATCGGCAACAGTGCCACCCTTCGCCACTGGCAGCACCATGGTCAGCGGCCCCGGCCAAAAGGCGTCCATCAGCCGCTCCGCCGTGTCCGGCACTGCCGTCACCAGCGCAGCCA
>JAVBRX010000118.1:0-13007 GCA_031547465.1 Microvirga sp.
CATGCCGCCATATTGTGCAAAGTATAATGTGCCGTTCAGGGCAAAACTTTGCAGATTTTCAGGATTCGGGAAAACCGCTCCAATCACCTTTCGAATCGCTTCAGGTTATAAAGCGCTTCCAACGCCTCCCGCGGCGTCAAGTCGTCCGGCTCGATGGTCTGCAGCAGGTCACGCAACTCATCCTTCGGCGCCGCCGCCGGAGTGGCGGGCCGCGGTACGGCAAGGGGGCGGGCGGCAGCAAACAACGGCAGATCATCGAGAACGGCGCGTTTCGGCTGCTCACGGTCAGAACGTTCCAGTTCGGTGAGGATGGTTTTCGCCCGGTCGATCACCGCCTTCGGCAACCCGGCAAGGCGGGCAACCTGTAAGCCGTAGGAGCGGTCGGCGGCTCCGGGGGCGACCTCGTGCAGAAACACCACCTCACCCTTCCATTCCATGACCTTGAGGGTGGCATTGGCAAGGCGCGGCAGACTGTCAGCTAGGATCGTCAGTTCGTGAAAATGCGTGGCAAACAATGAGCGGCAGGTATTCACCTCGTGCAGATGCTCAATGGCCGCCCAGGCGATGGACAGACCGTCGAAGGTCGCGGTACCGCGACCGATCTCGTCGAGGATCACCAGCGAGCGCGGCCCTGCCTGATTGAGGATTGCCGCCGTCTCCACCATCTCGACCATACAGGTCGAGCGTCCGCGCGCCAGATCGTCCGCCGCGCCGACACGGGAGAACAGCCGGTCGACCACACCGAGCCGGGCTGAGCGGGCCGGAACGAACGACCCCATCTGCGCGAGGATGGCGATCAGTGCGTTCTGGCGCAGATAGGTCGATTTACCGCCCATGTTCGGGCCGGTAACGAGCAGGATGCGTCCGGCCTTGTCGCCCGACAGGTCGCAATCGTTGGCGATGAACGGCGCGCCTTGCGCTTTCAGCGCTGCCTCGACTACCGGATGACGTGCACCTTCGACGGCGAAAGCAAGACTGTCATCGACACGAGGCCGCCGCCAGTCGAGATCGGCGGCAAGATCGGCCAGTGCCGCCGACACATCCACCACCGCCACCGCTTCGGCGGCAGCGGCAAGATCGGAAGCGATGGTGAGAATTGCGACGCTTAAGTTTTCGAACACGCCGAGTTCGATGCGCAATGCCCGATCGGCGGCTGAAGCAATTTTCGCTTCCAGGTCACCGAGTTCGAGAGTCGAAAACCGCATTGCTCCAGCCATAGTCTGGCGATGGACAAACGTCTCGCGCCACGGTGCTTTCAGGAGATCCTCCCCCGCCGCCTGCGGCACTTCGACGAAATAGCCAAGCATATTATTATGCTTGATTTTCAATGCCTTGACCCCGGTCTCATTCGCATAGCGCGCCTGCAACCCGGCGATGAAGCGGCGCGAATCCTGCTGCAACTCCTTCGCTTCGTCGAGATCGGCGCGATAGCCCGCGCGCACGAAGCCGCCGTCGCGCTTGTTGAGCGGCAGTTCATCGGCCAGCGCCGCGCCCAGTTCGTCGGCGGGGCCGGTATCGAGGGCAGCGATGGTTTGGGCGGCACCCCGCAATTCCTTGGGCAGAACCGGCTGGGCGTTCAGCACCTCGGCCAGGGTGCGGATGGCGGCGAACCCGTCACGCAGGGCGGCGAGATCGCGCGGGCCGCCGCGTCCAAGCCCGAGCCGGGAGAGGGAACGAGCGATATCCGGCGTCTGTTTGAGGATCGTTCTCACCCGGTCGCGCAGCAGCGTGTCGTCGATCAGCGCCGTAACCGCATCGTGCCGCCTGACGATTTCCGTCACCTGTGCGAGCGGTCCGGCAAGGCGCTCCGCCAAGAGCCGCGCCCCGCCCGGCGTGACGGTGCGATCGATCACCGACAACAGCGACCCGGAACGGTCGCCGGAAAGCGTGCGTGTCAGTTCGAGATTGGCGCGGGTCGCGGCGTCGATGGCCATCCCCGCGCCACCTTCTTCGCGCGACGGCGGCGACAGAACCGGGCGCTGACCGATCTGGGTTTTCTCGATGTAATACAGCGCCGCTCCGGCAGCGGCGATTTCGGCGCGCGAAAATAGCCCAAAGGCATCGAGGGTGGAGACGCCGAAAAACTCTTTCAGCCGTCGCTCGGACGAGGCCGGATCGAGGCCGTCGCGCGCCAGCGGCGTCACGGCGGCGCGGCATTCGCGCCAGAACGAGAACATATCCGGATCGTCATGCACCGTATCCGGCACGACGATCTCGGTCGGGTCGAGTCGAGAAATTGCCGCCGACAGATCCGCCGCCACCGCTTCGCTCACCATGAAACGCCCGGTTGAAATATCAGCCGCCGCAAGGCCGTAAGCCCATGAGCCATCGGCAACGCGCATCCGTGCCACCGCCAAAAACAGGTTGGCGCGGCCCGGCTCCAGAAGCCTGTCCTCGGTAATAGTGCCCGGTGTCACCAGCCGGATCACGCCACGCCGCACTACGGATTTCGGGCCGCGCTTCTTCGCTTCCGCCGGATCTTCGGTCTGTTCGCACACCGCAACGCGATGGCCTTGAGCAATCAGTCGTTGCAGATAATCGTCGGCCCGCTCCACCGGCACTCCGCACATCGGGATATCGTTGCCGAGGTGTCTGCCACGCTTGGTGAGGACGATGCCGAGCGACCGGCTGGCGATCTCCGCATCCGCGAAGAACAGTTCGTAAAAATCGCCCATGCGGTAGAACAAGAGACAATCGGGATGTGCCGCCTTGATTTCCAGATATTGTACCATCATCGGCGTCACCCGCCCGTCGTCACCCGTGGAAACGGTTGGCTGAGGATCGGACGGGGAGAACGGTCGCGTCATCGGACGGGGTTCCGGTTCAGAGTTTTAAACAAGGGCGGAAAACGGCGTATGTCCCGTCATTAAGCGACATTCCCAAAGGGCGCAAACCGATCCGGCTTTCTGATAAGCGTCGGGCATAAATGAAGCCGATTTTTCCATCGGACTCGATCCTGGATCGAAATGTCGCAGATCGCAACCTTACCCCATCGTAACTGAGATATACCCGCAGGATGGTCAGTCCTGGCAAGGCTTTTCGCCGTCTTTATCCCTGCCTTTTCACGCTCCGCCCGACATAAGCCTCTATCCAACAGGAACTTTCCCGCTTCACTACAGTTCTTGTGTGCAAGATTGACTTTCTTAATTGTATACAAATAAGTATCCTGAATAACGCGATTCCTGAAGTAGGAGTCGCCAGCCGAAAGTCCGGCATCTTCAGGATTGTGGAGCGGATTCATGCCTCGCGCCGTCGCCTCGACCAGTCGCGTCAAGACCATCGTGCTGACCCTGCGCCGCCGCATTCTCGACTGGTCCTACCCGCCGCGCCATCAATTGACGGAGGAAAGCCTGTGCGCCGAGTTCGGTGTCAGCCGGTCGCCGATCCGTCAGGCTCTGACCCAGTTGGCGACGGAAGGGCTGCTGGAACGTGAACCGCATCGCAGTTTCCGCGTTCGACAATTGCTGCTGAGCGATGTGGAGGATCTGTACGAGTTCCGCTTCGCCATCGAAGCGCAGGCAGTGCGGCGGCTCGCCGAGGAAGGGCTGCCGAAGGAGGTCGAAATGCGCCTCAAGGGCCATTGGTCCGACCCGGAAAAGCTCACCCATGCGGAGGGCAAGATTCTCGTCGAACTCGACGAAACCTTTCATGCCGAACTGGTCGCCGCTCATGGCAACCGTCTGCTCTCGGAACAGATCAAGCGCATTAATGAGCGGCTTTACGCTTTCCGCGAATTCGATTTTTCTCACAACGACCGGGTTCGCTCCACCTGCGAGGAACACATCGCCATTCTAGATCGCATCGCCAGCGGCGACGGCCAGGGGGCAGTCGACCTGTTGCGCCAGAATATTTCCAGTGGTCTCGCCAATGTCGAGATCACTATCGTCCATCTGCTCGCCCGCTCTCATTCCCGCATTGAAAACAAGGAGAAACGTCATGGCCGACGCGCGCTCTAGCGCTCAGCCGAAGCTTTGGGTTCCGGGGGATCTCAATGCGTTTTTCGGCCTGTTCACCAACGTTCTGCTGAACGTTCTGGTTCTTTCCAGTCTTTCGCTCTTCGTCGTCAAGCTGCCATCGGACATTGTGATCGGTCGCATCCTGCCGGCACTCGGCATCGCGTTGCCGCTTGGTAATCTGTTCTATGCCTGGCTCGCCTTCCAGAAGGCGAAGCGCGAAGGACGCACCGACGTTACCGCCCTACCCTATGGCCCCAGCGTCCCGCATATGTTCATTGTCGTGTTCGTGGTGATGCTGCCGACGTTTCTCACGACCAGCGATGTGATGCTGGCGTGGAAGCTCGGCCTGATCTGGGCGCTGATCGTCGGCATCATCGTCCTGCTCGGGGCGTTCGTCGGCCCGGCGATCCGCAAATACACGCCGCGCGCCGCGATGCTCGGCACGCTGGCGGGTATCTCGATTGCCTTCATTTCCATGCGCCCGTCGTTCCAGATGTTCGACACTGCCTGGATCGGACTGATCTGCTTCATGATCATCCTGATGAACTGGGTTGGTCAGGTGCGGCTGCCGTTCAACATTCCCGGTGGTCTCGCCGTGGTGCTGATCGGTGGATTGCTCGCTTGGGGCGGGGTATCCCTCGGCCTCACCGACATCATGAAGCCCGCCGATGTCAGCGCATCGTTGCAAACCATCTCGCTGCACCTGCCAGTGTTCGGCACGGAGGTGATTTCGGTGCCGATGGACAAGGTCTGGCCGCTGCTCGTCACCGCGATCCCGCTCGGTATCTACAATTTCACCGAAGCGATGAACAACGTCGAATCGGCAGCCGCAGGCGGCGACGAATATAACCTGCGCGCCGTGCTTGCCGCTGACGGCATCGGCGCCATCATCGGCTCGTTCCTCGGTTCGCCGTTTCCGCCGGCGGTCTATATCGGTCATCCCGGCTGGAAGGCGATGGGCGGACGCATCGGCTATTCGCTCGGCACCGGCATCTGCGTCGCGCTGGTGTGCTTCTTCGGGCTGGCGTCCTACCTTCTGGCGGTAATCCCAATCGTCGCCATTGTGCCGATCCTGCTGTTCATCGGTCTGGTAATCGGCGCGCAGGCATTCCAAGCTTGCCCGAAGCGCCATGCCCCGGCCATCGTTCTCGCGCTGGTACCGAATATTGCCGAATGGGCCAAGACCCAGGTCGACGGCGGGCTTGGAGCGGCAGGCGTCAATGTCGGCGCTATTCCGGCGGAGACCATCGCCAATATGGCCAACAACGGCGTACTATATCACGGCATGACGATCACCGGTGGCGGCGCGGTGCTGGCCGGGCTGATGCTCGGCGCTATCGCCGTGTTCGTTATCGACCGTCGCTTCAACTGGGCTGCGGTATTCGCCGCCGCCGCGACTGTCCTGTCGTTCTTCGGCTTCATTCACGGCTCGCAACTGGCGATCAACGCCTCGCCCGGCGTCACTGCCGGTTATGGAATGGCGACCGTGCTGTTCCTGTTCCTCGCCTGGCGTCAGGTGCAGGAGGGCGAAAAGATCAGTTGGGCTCCGAGCAACGACGATGAGGAGTGAACGGCACCGATGAGCAAGGAACTGTTCGTTAACGGCACGTTGATGCGCGGTCTCGCGCTGCACAAGAACCTGGAGGGGGCCGAGTTTCTCGGCGCCTTTCGCACCGCGCCGGTTTACCGGCTCTACAGCATCGGCGACATCCATCCCGGCATGTACGAGGTGCCGACCGGCGGCGTCACTGTTGCCGGGGAGATGTATCGAATGAGCGACGAGACCTGGGCGCAGGTCGAGGCGGGCGAGCCACCGCATCTCTATTGTGGCCCGGTGAAGCTCGACGATGGCCGCATTGTCGACGGCATCCTGTTCCCGAAGGACAAGATCCGCTCCGAACATGTCGACATTTCCGCATTTGGCGACTGGCGCGCCTACATGGCTTCGAAGAAGCCCCGCTAAGGCGGAGTATTCCGTCTGCTGATCCGAAACCGATTTGGAGAGTACAATGACCAAGACGTTCAAGGCAGAGCCTTACGATCTGCCGTTCGACCCCAAGACCACCGCCCTGATCGTCATCGACATGCAGCGAGACTTTCTCGAACCCGGCGGCTTCGGCGAAATGCTCGGTAACGACGTGTCGCTGTTGCGCGCCGCCATCGCTCCGTGCAAGGCGGTGCTGGAAGCGGTGCGCAAGGCGGGCCTGTTCATCCTGCACACAAGGGAAGGGCATGCCGCCGATCTCGCCGATTGCCCACCGACCAAGAAGGCGCGCGGTGGCCTGAAGATCGGCATCGGCGACAAGGGACCGATGGGCCGCATTCTGGTGCGCGGAGAAAAAGGCCACGACATCATTCCAGAACTCTACCCGCTACCGGGCGAGCCGGTGATCGACAAACCCGGCAAGGGCGCGTTCTTCGCCACCGATCTCGAACTGAAGCTGCGCAATCGCGGCATCAGAACGCTGGTCGTCTGCGGCGTGACCACGGAAGTGTGCGTCAACCCCACGGTGCGCGAAGCCAACGACCGCGGCTTCGAATGCCTCGTCGTCTCGGATGCCGTCGGCTCCTACTTCCCCGAATTCAACCGCATGGCGCTGGAGATGGTGAAGGCGCAGGGTGGCATCTTCGGCTGGGTCGCGCCGTCCAAGGCTGTACTCGCTGCCATATCGTGAGGACGCCATATCAAGGGCGGGTGTCCGGGATGCCGGCACCCGCCCTACTTTTTCCGATACCGGTTTTCGAAGCTGCCGGTCTGGTAAATCAACGTCCTGTCCGTTCGCTCATTTGTCCAAGGAGCCTCCATGCAGACGCTTCTCTATTTTTTTCCCAACCTGTACCGGGATTCGGTTGCGCTCATGCAGCTCTCGTCGAAGATCGCCAAACTCCCGGGCATCGATGCCGCTTCGGCGCAGATGGCAACGGACGCCAATATCGACCTGATGGTTGAGGCGGGCCTTGTCAATGAGCGCCCCGCCGCACGGCCCAACGACATGCTTCTGGTGATCCAGGGCGAAGAGGAAGCGGCTCTGAAAGACGCGCTTGCCTTTGCCGAACGCTCGTTCTCGGAAAAGGCAAGCGGCGGCGACGGAACAGTGGAGCGTACACCGCCGAAATCCATTGGCATGGCGCTGAACGATGCGACGAAGGATGCCAATCTGGCGCTGATCTCGACGCCGGGCGCTTATGCCGCCGCCGAGGCGCTGAAGGCACTCCGGCGCGGCCTCAACGTGATGATCTTTTCCGATAACGTGCCCGCGAGCCAGGAGATCGTCATCAAGCGGTACGCCCATGCCCGCGATCTTCTGGTGATGGGGCCGGATTGCGGCACCGCCATTGTCAACGGCGTGCCGCTCGCTTTTGCCAATGTCGTCAGGCGCGGTCGCATCGGCGTCATCGGCGCATCCGGCACAGGGTTGCAACAGGTGACATGCCTGATCGATCAGACGGGAGAAGGCGTCTCGCAGGCCATCGGTACCGGCGGGCATGATTTGTCCGAGGCGGTCGGCGGACTGACGATGCTGACGGCGATCAAGCAACTGACGAACGATCCTGAAACCGGCATCATCGTTCTGGTGTCGAAACCACCGGCGAAGTCGGTCGCCGCAAAAATTCTTTCGGCAGTGCGCGCCTCGGGCAAACCGGCCAATGTCTGTTTTCTCGGCGCGGCCCTGGCCGATGTCGAAGGCGACGGCATCGATTGCGCATTGACGCTGGAGGAAGCGGCGTTTCGCGCCGTCGAACTGGTCCGCACCGGCAAGGCGGTGTTCCGGTCGAACCACATCGAGAAACCGGAATTGCAGGCACGCACGCAGAAACTCGCGCAAACCCTTAGCCCCGGACGGAAATACCTGCGCGGCCTCTATAGCGGAGGCACGTTCTGCTACGAGGCGCTGCTGCTGTTGCAGGACACGCTTCCCGGCCTGCAATCGAACACCCCGACCGGCAAGGCGACACGCATGGCCGATCTGTGGACGAGCAAGGGGCATACGGTGATGGATCTCGGCGACGACGATTTCACCCGTGGCCGCCCGCATCCGATGATCGACCCGACCCTGCGACTGGAACGCATCGCCCAGGAAGCCGCCGACCCGGAGACGGCGATCATCCTGTTCGATGTTGTGCTGGGCTATGGCGCGCACGACGATCCGGCGGGTCAGCTTGCCCCGGTCATTGACAAGGTCCACGCCGCGCTCGGCCCGAAAGCGCCGCTGTTCGTCGCCCAGATCTGCGGCACGAAGGGCGACCCGCAGGATATGGCCGGGCAGGCCGAGACACTCCGCAAGGCGGGAGTCCATCTCTGTTCCAGCAATGCCGAAGCCGTCGCCCTGACTCAGGCAATCCTCAAGCAGGCGAAAGGGTGATCCGCCATGACCAATCTCATCAACGGCAACCTCAACGTCATCAATATCGGTCTGGCGAGCTTTTCCGACCCGATCCGCCAGTCCGGCGCGCTTTCCACCGATCTGCACTGGCAGCCTCCAGCTGAAGGCAATACGGAAGCGGCCTGGGATCTCGCCCTGATCATCAACGATCCACGCATCGAAGAGGCGAACAAAGTCGCCTATGGACGCTACCTCGCTGCCCAGCCGGTGCTAGTCGGTGTGAAACCCGCCCACGAGGCAGTGCCGGGCATGAACGGCAAAATCATCCTTCATTCCGGCCCGCCGATTCCCTGGAAGAGGATGTGCGGCCCGCAACAGGGCGCGGTGCTTGGCGCCGTGCTTTTCGAGGGCTGGGCGACGAATCTCGACGCGGCGCGGAAACTCGTCGAATCCGGCACGGTGAAGCTGGAGCCATGCCACCATCATCGCGCCGTCGGGCCGATGGCAGGCATAGTCAGCCCGTCGATGCCAGTCTGGATCGTACGCGACAATGCCAGCGGCGGCGAAGCCTATTGCAACATGAATGAGGGCCTTGGCAAAGTGCTGCGCTTCGGGGCCAACGGCCCGGACGTGCTGGAGCGCCTGCGCTGGATGGCTGGCACGATGGGGCCGATTCTGGCGGCAATCGTCGAAGCCATGGGCGGCCTGGAGTTGAAGCCGCTGATGGCGCAGGCGCTGCATATGGGCGACGAGGTGCATAACCGCAACGTCGCCGCCTCGTCGCTCCTGTTCCGTAAGCTGACGACCGTGGCGCTCGCTCACAAGGCGCTCGACCGGCAGGCAGTTGCCGAAGTACTGGCGTTCATCGCCGGGAACGATCACTTCTTCCTCAACCTGTCGATGGCGGCCTGCAAGCTGATGCTTGACGCGGCGCACGGTGTTCCGCATTCAACACTGGTGACGGCAATGGCCCGCAACGGCGTCGAGTTCGGCATCCGCATCTCCGGCCTAGACCACTGGTTCACGGCGGAAGCGCCCTTCATCGATGGGCTGTTTTTCCCCGGCTACAGCCAGGAAGACGCCGCCCGTGACCTTGGCGACAGCGCCATTACCGAGACGGCGGGTGTCGGCGGTTTCTCTATGGCGGCCTCCCCAGCCATCGTCCAGTTCGTCGGCGGCACGCCGAAAGATGCCCTCGCCAATACCTTGCGGATGCTCAACATCACCCTCGGGCAGAACCCGGCCTTTACCCTGCCGGCGCTCGATTTTACCGGCGCTCCGGCGGGCATCGATGCCCGCCTCGTTACCGATACCGGCATCCGTCCGGTCATCAACACCGGCATTGCCCATCGTCAGGCCGGGATTGGTCAAGTCGGAGCGGGAATCACCCATGCGCCGCTCGCCTGCTTCGTGCAGGCGGTGTCGGCGCTGCGGGCCACACTCGAATACGACGCCGGAGGAAACCCCACATGACCAAAATTGCAGTCATCGCTGTCGGCGGCAACGCCTTGGCATCGGAAGGCGGCGGCACCTCGATCCGCGAACAGGCGGAAGCCGCCGCGCGCACGGCGCGTTTTATCGTCGATATCGCCACCTCGGGCTGGAAAGTAGTGCTGACGCACGGTAACGGTCCGCAGGTCGGCTATATTCTTCGCCGCTCCGAGATCGCCCGCAACGAAGTACCGATCGTGCCGATGGATTACGCCACCGCCGATACGCAAGGGGCTATCGGCGTAATGTTCCAGCGCAGCTTCCTCAACGAACTGCATCGCAGCAACTCGCTGCTCAGGGTCGCGACCGTGGTGACACAAGTCGAGGTCGACGAAGCCGACCCGGCCTTCGCCAGCCCGACGAAGCCCATCGGCTCAATCATGACCAGAGAAACCGCCGAAACACTGGCGCAGGCCAATAACTGGTCGATCATGGAAGAGACCGGACGCGGCTGGCGACGTTGTGTCGCCTCGCCCAAGCCGAAACGGGTGGTCGAGATCGACACTATCCGCACCCTGCTCGATAACAACCATATCGTCATCGCCTGCGGCGGCGGTGGCATTCCGGTGGTGAGCGACGGCAACGGTAATCTTTCAAGCCGGGAAGCGGTGATCGACAAGGATCTCGCCTCCTCGCTCCTCGCCCGCCAGTTGCAGGCGGAGCGGCTGCTGATCGCCACCGCCGTGCCGCAGGTGGCTATCAATTTCGGCAAACCCGATGAGCGCTGGCTCGACCGGCTGACGCTCGCAGAAGCAAAACGCTTCATGGGCGAGGGCCATTTCGGCAAAGGTTCGATGGGGCCGAAAGTCGAAGCGGTGATGGCCTATGTCGACGCCGCCCCCGGCGAGGGCATCGTCACCGACATCGAACATATGGGAAAGGCGCTGAAAGGACAGGCCGGGACGAGAATCGTAAGGGGATAAAAAGCAGGTAGTGTGCATTTTTGCATATCACCCTCTTCATCCAGCTCAATCCAGCGTCTGCCGGAAACGGGCGAGCGCCAGGGCCATGACGACGAGGGTGAAGGCGGCGAGGGCCAGCACGTCGGTTTGCAGGTCGGCGAAGGTCGCGCCTTTCAGCATGATGCCGCGCACGATGCGCAGATAATGTGTCAGCGGCATCGTTTCACCGATATATTGCGCCCAAGTCGGCATACCGCGGAACGGGAACATGAAGCCGGAAAGCAGCAGGTTCGGCAGGAAGAAGAAAAACGACATCTGCATCGCCTGTAACTGCGATTCGGCGATGGTGGAGAACGTGTAGCCCATCGACAGGTTGGCGATGACGAACAGCAGCGTCAGCGTCACGAGCAGAGCTAGGCTGCCGATCATCGGAATATCGAACATCAGCCAACCGAAAATCAGGATGATCGCCATCTGCGCTGCGCCGACGAGGGCATAGGGAGCGATTTTCCCGAGCATGATCTCGTAGGGGCGGATCGGCATGGCGAGCAGATTCTCCATTGTACCGCGCTCCACCTCGCGCGTCACCGACATGGCGGTGAAGATCAGCATCGTCAGAGTGAGAATGACGCCGGTCAAACCCGGCACGATATTAAGCTGCGTATCGGCGGTCGGATTGTAGCGCCGTTGCAGGATCACCGTGTAGGGCGCACTCTGGCGCGGCACGGGGCCGAAGGCGTTGCCCGCCGCGCCTTGCAGGTCGCGGTCGAGAACGGTTCCGGCCAGGCCCTCCATCGCCGCCTCCGCGCCGCCGGTGGCCGAGGGATCGGTGGCATCGGCAATGACGAGGATCGCCGGTTTTTCGCCACGCATCACGTCCCGCCCGAAGAACGGCGGAATCTGCACACCGAACTGCACCTCACCGGAGGTGATGAGATGGTCAAGTTCCTCTTCGCTGTGTGCCGTCACCGTCACGTCGAAATAGGCGCTCATGGTCATCGCCGACAGGAACGAGCGGGCAAAGGGGCTGTCGTCCTGCACCAACACCGCCGTCGGCAGATGGCGCGGATTGGTGTTGATGGCGTAACCGAACAGGATGAGCTGCATCAGCGGAATGAGCAGCATGGTCGCGAACGTCACCCGGTCGCGGCGCAGTTGTAGCAATTCCTTGATGAAGGTGGCGGCGATGCGGCTCCACGATGCCTTGAAACCATACCCGCGCAGATCGCCGTTTTTCGCGCTTTCACCATTCATGGGAAATTGTCCTCCGAGCGGCTCATCATGTCGATGAACACATCCTCCATGCTCGGCTGCCCCCTGGTCCAGACCTGCGGACCCTCAGTCCGAAACGGCTCCGTTATCTTGTCGAGCAGAGAGGCATTGCGCCCACTGACATGCAGCGCCGTGCCGAACGGGGCGACCATGTCGATACCCTCAAGCGACTTGAGTTTGAGAGAAAGCCCGGCGAGATCCTCCCCCGTGACAAACCAGGTGGCGAGATGTGCCACGTTCATCACATCCGCCACCGTGCCACGAGCCAGAAGCTTGCCGTAGGCGATATAGGCGATCTCGTGGCAGCGCTCGGCCTCGTCCATGTAATGGGTCGAGACCAACACCGTCATGCCGCCATGGGCGAGGGTGTGGATCTGGTCCCAGAAATCGCGCCGCGCCGCCGGATCGACGCCCGCTGTCGGCTCATCGAGAAGGAGCAGATCCGGGCCGGTTAGGATGCACGCGCCGAGGGCCAGCCGCTGTTTCCAACCGCCCGACAGTTCCCCCGCCAACTGGTTGGCGCGGCCTTCCAGCCCGAGCTGCGCAATCGCCTCGCGCGCGGCGGCATATGGGTCGGGCAGGCAATGGACGCGCCCGACAAATTCGAGATTTTCGCGGATCGTCAAGTCGATATAGAGCGAGAACTTCTGCGTCATGTAGCCGACATGGCGCTTGATCTGGCCGGTTTCCTTCAGGATGTCGTAGCCGAGACAGGTGCCACGCCCGGAATCCGGCGTCAGCAGGCCGCACAGCATGCGGATCGTCGTCGTCTTGCCGCTGCCGTTGGGGCCGAGGAAGCCATGGATCGTGCCCTTGCGCACTTGCAAGCTCAGATCCTTGACGACGGTGCGCGAGCCGAAAGTTTTGGTCAACCCTTCAACGTCGATGACGATATCCGGCGCGGCTCCCATATCAGCGCCCTCCGGCAGCCTGGCTCTCGATCGGGCGCACCGTGACCGGCATCCCGACCGGCAAACGGGCGTCACTCGGTTTCGCCTCGACCCGGACAACGAGCTTGGAGCGTTCCTTCTCCGAGAAGAGTCCCGGTGGCGTGAACTCGA
>JAVBRX010000156.1:0-13832 GCA_031547465.1 Microvirga sp.
ATGCTCAAGGAAAGCGTGATCGATCTATGGCGGCGGCACAAAGGAGCGAAGCGCTCGCACCGCCGCCCGCCGGGAAGCCACGCTCCCTATCTCGGCTGGCCGCTGCGGATGCGTTTCCGGCGCTCGCAACTTTACGCCAGCGTCATTCCTTTCATACTGATCGCCATATTCATCGGTTTCATCGGCGCCCTGCTCGGCATCGGCGGCGGATTCATGCTGGTTCCGGTTCTGCTTTACGTCTTCCGGGTTCCTATCGCCGTCGTCGTCGGCACATCACATTTCCAGATTCTCTGCTCCACCCTCGTGGCCCTGGTGTTGCACGCCGTGGCCAATCAGGCGGTCGATATCGTGCTGGCCATCCTGCTGATGATCGGCGGCGTATTCGGCGCGCAGTTCGGCAACCGCGCCGGACAGACCATGAATGCCGATATTTTCCGGATTCTTCTGGCACTTCTGCTGCTGGCCGTCGCCGGCTGGTTCGCCGCCGAACTGGCTATCCATCCGCAGGAACCCTTCTCCGTCGCCGTGAGGGAGAATCACTGATGAAAACCAGCTTACACCGAAAGGACCGGCATGGTTTCATTGTCCTTTGCTCTAGTGTGTTTCTGTTCTTCCCCGGCCCGGTATGCGCCGAAACACTGGTCACATCCCTCTCCAGCCATCGGGTGGAAATCTCCTCAAATTACACCGGTACAGCCATCGTCGTGTTCGGGGCTATCGAAAAAAATGAAAAAAACATCTCGCGCACTGGAGCTTACGATGTCGTGGTGACAGTGCGAGGCCCGCGGCAGATGACGGTCGTGCGAGAGAAACAACGCCTCGGATTTTTCTGGATCAATACTGAATCGCAGAAATTCCCCTCTGCCCCCGCCTATCTCGGCATCTTTTCCAGCCGTCCGTTGGAGGAGATCGGCCCAGCCGCATTGCTGAGACAGGAAAAAATCGGCCTGTCCGCCATCGTCGGCGCGCCGGATTTCTCACCCGAGCGCGAAGGCCTCGACCGACCGTTCCGCCAGGCATTGATGCGGTTGCGTCGGCAGGAGGATCTCTATCTGGAGCAGAATCGCGGCGTGTCGTTTCTTGCCCCCGGCATTTTCAGGGCCACCGCACCATTGCCCGCAATCTCACCGCCAGGCGCGTACGATGTCGAGGTTGTTCTGTTCGCAGACGGCGCGATCCTGGCACGCCATTATACCGGTTTTGATCTGGTAAAATCCGCCTTCGAACAGGAAGTCGGCGCACTGGCCCATGACGCACCCTGGCTTTACGGGCTGGCTGTAGCAACGATCGCAATTCTCTTCGGTTTTCTGGCCAGTGTTGTCTTTCGCAGAGATTAGTGCTTTCCTGTCTCCGATCCGGACATGCCCGACGAATTCAGGCTGACATCCATGGCGGGCACACATTCGGAAAAGAATGGACCTTTATTGAGATTTATGCAGAATCAGTCCTCTGGAGGAAGGGCTTGAACGGCCCCGCCCCGTCTTATGAGGAACGCAAGTCTTTAAGGATAAAATTTCCAGAGAACCGGCAGTTGACAGATAATCGATGTGGCATATCTCCCCCATCGCCAAGGTTGAGACCAAGGTCTGATGCGCCCAGAGCACAGCTTTCCGGTTCAGTCCATGGCTCCGGCAGAGAATTCATCCGGCCAGGAACCGCTATGAAGCGAAGCCTGGCCGCCCGAATTCGGGAAACGACCGCAAAACCTGCCGATGGTCGCGCCGCCTGCGCCGGAATGTTAAGACGCCGACAAAGGCATCGTCTGTAAGGAGGAAATATTGCAAGGGCAATCGAATACGACAATCATCATTGCGGACGACCACCCCCTCTTCAGGGGCGCACTCCGGCAGGCTTTAGGGTCGCTGCTGCCATCAGCCCGCGTTCTTGAAGCAAACGGTGCCGAGGAACTCACGACGCTGCTGTCTCGCGAACGGGATGTGGATCTGATACTCCTCGACCTGACGATGCCGGGCGTTGAAGGGTTCTCAAGCCTTCTGTTCCTGCGCGCCCAGCATCCGGGCGTTCCGGTGATGATCGTTTCCGCCACCGAAGAACCGCTGGTGATCCGCCGCGCCATCGAATTCGGTGCATCGGGTTTCATCCCCAAATCCCTCGATATCGACGGCATCGGTTCCGCCATCGACGCCGTCCTGAAGGGCGACACCTGGACACCGCCGGATGTCGATCTGACCAATACCGAAGACAAGGAAACGCAGGATCTCGTGCGTCGCCTCGCCACCCTGACACCGCAGCAGGTGCGGGTGCTGATGATGCTGTCCGAAGGACTGCTCAACAAACAGATCGCCTATGAACTCAGCGTCTCCGAGGCAACCGTCAAGGCGCATGTTTCGGCGATCCTCGACAAGCTCGGCGTCGACAGCCGCACCCAGGCGGTGATCGTGGCCTCGAAAATCGGCATTACCCAGAAACCCGGCGCTGTTCCTGCGGAACAGACGCCAGCATAGGCTGCGACACAGGAGCATCCAGATTCCAGACCGGCGGGGAGCCTTCCGCCGGTTTTTTTGCCTTGACTCAGCACAAGCGATAAGCTGAAAACTGTTCAGTACTGTAGATTCAGGGAAATCATACCGTTTAGAGCAACGGACGCTTAAATGAATACCGGTTAAATGCGAAAAGTATTACGAACTCAAGAAAGTTATAGCGTTTTGCTATTCCATGTAAGGGCAAAACGCGCTATTGTAAAAACTGCGGACACGTATCCGACACGATACCCCTTCTATTTAGGCAGATTCTTTTTCTTCATCACCTGAGGAAAAACCTTCTTCTTACGTACTTCGCCAGAAGGCGGCGCGCCGGTTTCGTCCGTCAGGATCGCATGCAGATCCTCCTCCCCGGAAAGGGGAGCGATACGCAACCCCTGAAGCAGTGCTTCGTAATAATCGTTCACGCCCTGAACCGCCTGCACCATTTCACCCTTGGCGATCAGATCGGCAATGCAGCGATGTCTTTCAGGCGGCGGCATCTCCGGCGGGCGCTCCTGATAAAGGGCCAGGACCATGGCGAGCAGCGTTTCGACACGCTCTTGCACCGTCCGTATGTAACGGTTTCCGGCCAGCATGGACAGCAGCAACGGAAACTCCGTCACCAGACGATGCAAACTGCGATGATCTTGCCGGGCCAAAGCTGCGTCCTCGGCTTCGAGATGCCTGTCAATCAACTTCCAGCTATCGGGTGAAAGTTTGCCGAAACCGGATACTAACCGTGCAACGGTATGACTTGTCAGCAATCGTGCAAGCTCGATAATCGCTACCGCTTCCTCCGGTACGGGCGTCGCAACGAAGGCCCCACGGTTGGCAGGCAAGGCCAGAGCGCCTTCTTGCTCCAGAATCAGCAACACCTTGCGAACGATGGTGCGGCTGACACCGAACGCCTCGCAGATCGTCTCTTCCTTCAATCTCGTTCCGGGCCGCAATCTGCGGTCAATGATCGCTGCCCAGATCCGGTTATGTATCCTGGCTTCAACCCCGGCAAGCGGCGATGTGCTGAAGGATTGCGTTACATGTCCCTTAAGAGCGGGGGACAGATACCGTTCTGACGCAGAATCCCCGGCACTGCGCAAGCGGCTGAGAGGCAACAGTTTCATGGCGATCCCGAACCTGTTGTCAGCCGCGCTTTCAATCGTCGCAATCACGATGAACCACGGCTGAGGATGACCTTCTTGTAACCTAGGGCGAATGGTGCACAGGGGAAGTGTCCACTAAATACAATTCTTATTTTATAAAAATTGACATACAAACCCAATCACAAACCTTTACAAGAATATACATATAAATCTTATAAGATTTATAATATATATTATCTTGCCAAGATATTATATTTTACAATGATATATTTACATAAGAAATTTATACATGTTAAAAAACAACAGTTTACAATGAAATGGAAACTAGAAATAGCTATGCTCTTGAAACCATTAATTCTGAGGATTATCATGATGTAAAGCAGTCTGCCGCGAACTGCCAGGATCAAGCAATTGAGCAAGGAGAACGCCGATATGTCTTCAAATAACCTGCAACGGTTCCTGGGCGGTTCTGTCGGCTCGGTTTTGATCCGGCTTCTGTTTCTTTCGCTCCTCGTCGGGGCATTCCTGGCGTTTCTCGGGTTGACGCCACTCGGAATCATCGAGCGCTTCGTCAACTGGCTGCGTTCGCTGCTGAATTTCAGTTGGGATACACTAATGGATATTGGCCGCTGGATCGTCTCCGGCGCCTTCATCGTCGTACCCGTATGGCTTCTTTTCCGCCTGTTCGGGCGCAAGGACGGATGATGGCGGAAGCTTTCCGCCGAAATTCCGCCCCTACTTCGTTCCGAACATGCGGTCGCCCGCATCGCCAAGCCCCGGAACGATGTAGCCGTGATCGTTAAGGCACTCATCAATCGCTGCCGCCCAAATCGGAACGTCAGGATGAACGTCGCAGAAATGCTTGATGCCTTCCGGAGCGGCCAGAAGACAGACAAAGCGTAAATCCTTCGCGCCACGCTGCTTCAGGCGGTCGACGGCGGCCACAGCTGAATTGGCGGTGGCGAGCATCGGATCGAGAACCAGAATTGTCCGTCCGGCAAGATCGGTCGGAGCCTTGAAATAATATTCCACAGCCTGCAACGTATCCGGATCGCGATAAAGCCCGATATGTGCCACCCGCGCCGACGGCACCAGACTGAGCATTCCATCGAGGAAGCCGACCCCGGCACGCAAAATCGGCGCGAACACCAGTTTCTTGCCGGCGATTTTCGGTGCCTGCATCTCCGTCAGTGGCGTTTCGATGGTCACGGTTTCTAGCGGCAGATCCCGCGTCACCTCGTAGCATAGCAACATGCCGATTTCATTGAGCAACTGGCGAAAATTGAAGGTCGGACAGTTTTTATCGCGCATCAGGCTGAGCTTATGCCGCACCAGCGGATGGTCAACCAGATGAACGCTGCCCTGTTGTGTGAAGCCATGCTTGTCGGTGGCCATGTCTTTCGTCTCCCATCGCAGCGTTACGGTTCAGGTTCGGAATCCGGCGCAAGGCAAAGCGCGGCAGCTCCCGTCAAGGCTTTAAAACCATGACAGCCCGTTGTCCAATGCATCGATGCGCAAATATGCGGCAAGCGATGCGCCAATATCGGCGAAGCTCTCACGCCGCCCGAGCGGAACCGGCGTAATCTCCGGACCGAAAACAAGGATCGGCACATGCTCGCGGGTGTGATCGGTGCCGCGCCATGTCGGATCGTTGCCGTGATCTGCGGTGATAATAGCGAGGTCGCCGGGGCGAAGAGCCGCAGCCACTTCGGGGAGCCGTCGGTCGAACGCCTCCAAAGCCGCAGCATAACCGGGAACGTCGCGCCGATGGCCGTATTCGCTATCGAAATCCACCAGATTGACAAAGACCAGCCCGCCATTGGGAAGACCGTTCATCGCCTGCAGGGCGGCGCTCAGACAGGCATCGTCGCCATGTGGCTTGAGTTCATAACCGGTGTTCCGATGGGCAAAAATATCGCCGATCTTGCCGATGCTCACCACCGTGCGCCCGGCTTGCCCAAGCGCATCGAGCAAGGTCCGCCCCGGCGGCGGCATGGCATAATCCCGCCGGTTGCCGGTGCGCGTGAAGCCAGATCGTTCATCGCCCATGAACGGTCGGGCGATGACGCGCCCGACGCTCCAGCCATCGCACAGACGGCGCGCGATCCGGCAAGTTTCATAAAGCCGTTCGAGACCGAACGCCTCCTCGTGCGCGGCAATCTGGAATACGCTGTCGGTGGACGTATAGCAGATCGGCCTGCCTGTCCGCACATGCTCATCCCCGAGTTCATCGACGATAGTCGTTCCTGCCGCCCGTTTATCGCCGAGGATGCCGGGAAGCCCCGCTTCAGCGATCAGGCGCTGCGTCAGTTCCGCCGGGAAGGCCGGGATCGTATCAGGAAAAATCCCTTGCGGTGCCCGCGAGGGAAGCCCGGCAATCTCCCAGTGTCCGGCGGGCGTATCCTTCCCACGCGATGTCTCGACACCATACCCCCATGCGCCGAACAGCGTCTGCGGCGGCTCCAACCCCGGCGGCATCCGCCCGGTCGAAGCCTCACAGGCCAGCCCCAGCCCAAGAAAGCTCAGGTTGGGGAGGAACAGGGGGCCGCTTCGTACACCTTGGCGATCTCCCCGCCCGGCTGCGCAGGCTTCGGCGATATGGCCAACCGTATCCGCTCCCATATCTCCGAACGGACCGGCATCCTCAGCCCCGCCGATTCCCACGGAATCGAGCACGATCAGCAGCGCACGCGGCATGTATCCTCCATCAATCGGAAAACTTCTGCCACGATTATAGCAGGGTTCCGGGCGGCTGCACCGCCATTCCGGAAAAATGTAAAAGCCCAGGCAAAACTTGCCGCCTGCCGATTCAAACCGCAATCACAGCAGCAAATCTCCCGCCGCCGGGTCGTAGACATCGCTTCCGCTTTCCGTGACATTCAGAAGCTTGGGCAGAACCTTACGGTATTTCCTGTGCTGATAGAGGTAGAAAGCCAGAGCAGACCGGAACTGCGTTCCAAACAGCCCGTCGAGGAACAGTTGCGTCACAAAACTGTCGAGTTCGAGCAGGTTCTGGCAACGCAGCAACAGGGTTTTCTCCTCCGGCTGCATCTTCTTTGCAATCTTTTGCAACGTCTGCGCCGCCAGAGGCTGGTAGAAATGGAAATACAGCAGATCTAGACAGTGAACCGCCATCGCCTCGGCCAGTTGTTTCGCCTTCGGCTCCGGCGAATGGACGAGTTGATCAGGGCGGCGCAGCAATTCCAGGCTGTCCGCTTCCGGAAACAACAGTTCCAATTCGGCCTGACAATTGAACAGCCGCGCCAGCACGGTCTGGAAATCGCGCATCCGCAGACGTAATGTGACCTGCCGATCGATATACCCTTCGATCAGGGCTGCGCTCGTGTCGGAAGCCGTCTTCGACACTAGCGTCGAGGTGGCGGCAATGATCAGCGGAATATCGCCAACCTTGAAATATTGCAGGATCAGGATGAGGCAGAAATTGTAAATCATGGCGATCGGTACCGCCGCCAGACTGCGCCCCATATTGGCATAAGCCGCCGCCGTGGGAAGCCCGCGATAAAGGTTGTGCGCCATGATGTAGACGCCGTTGACCAGCGCCATGATGAGGAAGACGAGACCGGAATTGTTCGATGCCGTCAGACCGAGGCCCTTCTCCAGCAAAAGGTAGCGAACGCCGAGTTCGAGCAGGGGAACGGACAAGCCGGTATAGAACAGGGATTCAGAAATTCGCGTCCAGCTCACATAATCCTTCCAGGTCAGGATAGAATATCGGCGCAAGCCCCCCCCTGCGATCACCGCCTGCAGGATGTTGCGGATACCGGTGATAAAGAACCATAGTGGAGCGCCCCAGAAGGCAAGGAAACTCCCTTTTTGGGTGTACTGGAACGTCAGCATCGCCGTGACGAACCCCGCAAGGATGAAAGCGGAATTGATCAGGACCGTATTGACGTAGCCTCGCCGCGACAGCAGATGCTCTTTCTCCCTCTTGCCATTGACCGCAAAACGATTGCCAGCGAAAACTCCGGTGCCGCCAAGGGCAAGAACATTGCCCTGCGGCATCAGCCTGAGGCTTTCGAGCGGAGCGATCCACTTCCGTTTTCCGCCTGAAAACAGGGTAACGATACGGAACCAGATATAGATGAGCCATGACAGGATGCCGTCCCGGCTGAACCGAGCACTACGTTCGATGGCGGGATCGATCTTTCGCTCGATGCTTTCGATAAGGCTGAAACGCAATGGCAGAGGCTCCCTGCCACTTTGCGTGCGGGTGTATCGCTGTTCCTTCGCCGTCAGGGTCTCAACGATGACGAACCCCATGCCATGCTGCCCTCCCCATTCGGACCGCCCCGACGAACCACTGGAGACGAAACAACTGAGGGGATGGCTGGCATAATGCGCCAAAAGACGCGGCATTGCCTGTAGCGCCTCTTCAAGCCCGCGCAGATCGTCCTCATGATCTGGCGGCGTTTCAGCGATATAAGACTGGACCAGATGCTTGAAGCGGTAAGGATTGCTGGAATTCACCGTTTCCCGCAATTCGTTCATCGCCATCAGCAGCGGCAATTGCCCCTCCCTGTAATTGCGCAGCCTGAACAGTTCGAGATGGGTGATCCGACCCTCGCATCGATACAGAAGCTGCAGAAGCTGCGGCGGCGTATTGCCGTCGATGTCGACTGAGAGACGGTAATCAGTAGCAACCCCGGCCAGACGCTTCAACAACGACGGCGGATCCTTGTCGGCGACCGCCTCATCGGCAATCCGCGATGTCAGGACGACGGCGCCGAACGCTGCCTGAAGCCACTCGTCCATGACCATCGCCGGAGAAAACTGCTCCATCGCATCCAGTTGGCCGCTAATAGCCGCGCGGGCGTTCTCATCCTGCTCGGCCAGAAGCTGTGCCGAGATCTCGCGCCAGCGTTCTCCCATCGCCGCGACGGTCCGACGATGGATGCAATCCGCCAGATGCGCCCAGGACGGATGCCCCTTGCCAATGGCGGCATAGAATTCGGACATCTCCAGTTCGGGAACGGGTAATCCGAAACGATTATTGATCTCAACGCGGTATTCTCTGTTGTAAAGGTCGATCAACTGCATGAACCGGGCATGGTCGCGCGAGGCAATGCTCTGCCCTTCGGCAGTCAGCGCCTGCATTCCCGGCTGATCGAGAAACTCGATGAACCCCTGCGGGCCGGAGAAACCGCGCGGCGTCCAGACCAGAGTGATCATGCGATTGCGGAAATAGCGGCGGAAACGGATGCCTATGCGCACCTTCACATCCATGATGCCCGCGGCGGCAAGCAACTCCTTCGCGGCATCCGCGGGAGCATAATTCTCGTAGATCACCTTCAGCATCCGGATACCTTTCAGCCAGGCATCCATGATCAGGTGGGTCGGCGATTTACGACCCGACGTATTGGAATCGTGGACATGGTAATCGAACGAGCGCTGGTTCCATTCCTCCGGCATTTCCAGCAGGTTATGCCGGTGCAACAGGGTGCGGACAATGCGCGGCCTACCGCTGGCGACCTTGTTGAAATCGTGCGCCAGCTTCAGTTGCTCAGCCGTATCGCCACGGGCGCGCAGCAATTCCTTCATGAGCTGGACGAGAACCCGCGCCGTATTCAGCCGTAGCGCCGAAGACGCGGAACTGTATGTCTCGGCCTGGAGAACGCGCAGAGCATCCAGCCGCTCATCAGGCGTCGAGGTCGCCGTCGTGTCGAGCAGCCCGATCACGGCGGAGGCGACACGGAACGCCTTCGGAAACCCAAACTCACGCAGACCGTTGGGATGGAACTTGAGGGTCTGCATGTGCCGTTCCTTCTGATCGCGTGTAATGTCGCGATCGAGGAACGCATTGATCATGTGAACCAGCCTGTAATCCTGCCGGTCAAAAAATATCCCATCCATGATGCCCTCGAACGAATGCGGACCGGTACCCGTATCATGGCCCGGCCCGCGCTTTTATTGGTATCTGTGGTCTTTTGCGCCGGTGTCGAACCGTCTCACCAGAGCTGGCTATGATATCCCATGAGCGGCATCACGTACTGAACCCACAGGATCAGCAATGCCCAGATCGTCACCAGTTGGAACATGCCGAACTTGAAGGATTCACCGCTGGAGTAATGATCGGTCAGGTAGCTGATGTTGGCCGGCTTCGAATTGAAGTACAGAACATAGACCTGGTTGATCATGAAGGCCATGGGCAGGCAGAAGCCAACCACGTCCCAACCATATGTCTGGGCGATCTTGACGATGATCGGGAACATGATGATCGTGCGCGCCGTCTTGCTTTCCGAAATCAGGGTGGTGATCCCGAACAGCCCGCTCAGAATGGCGAAGACCATGAGCTTCGTATAAGGCGCGCCAGGGTCGATCTGCCATGAATCCAGCATGTTGTGGATCCACAGGCCAACGATGTCGGTGCCTTCGACCAGTCCGCCAAGCACATACGCGCCCCAAGAGAACATCAACATGTGCCAGGGAATGTCGGCATCGTTCCACTTAATGACGCCGATGGCCGGCAGTTTGGCAATCGAGGGCATGAAGACGATGCAAGCACCGATGAGGGCGACGACTTCCGCCTTGATGCCATGGAGATTATCCGTACACCACAGACCAAGCACACCGAGGAATACGACAGCCGCCTTGATCTCGTTGATCGTGATCGGGCCGAGCTTGTTATACTCCTCCTGAAGCCGTTCAAAGCCACCCTGGAGTTTCGGCTTGGCATCTTCCTTGCCAATCGGGAAAATCCAGCGGGTGCCGCTCCACCAAGCCAAAGCGCACTGGAGGACGGCCAAGGGGAACAGGGCAAACAGCCAATCGCTGTAACTCACTTTGAAGCCTGCCCCGAGGAGATAGTTGACAGCCCAGAGGTTCGCGGCGGAGCCGGTCATGAACGCGCTTGCCGAAACGTTGTTGGCAAGCAGGTTTTGCAGCACCATGTTGCGACCAACATTGTTCCGGTTCATGCCGCCCGTCGCGCCGTACATGGCGGAGATGACCATAAACAGCGGCAGGAGCAGCGCCGTCTTGGCCGATGTCGCGCTGATGAAGGCTCCAAACAGCAGATTGAGCAGGATGAAGCTCCAGAACAGCAGTGACAGATTGCCCTGCATTCTCAGAACCAGCAGCAGCGATATCCTTTTCGCCAGACCGGTCGCCACCAATGCACTCGCCAGAATGAAGCTGGCGATGTTCAGAACCATCACCGGCTCGCCGAGCATGGCGAAGGCCGGTCTCATCTTCATGGTTCCCGTCAATATGGCGACGACGATGACGATCAGCGACGTCAGATAGTTCGGGATCGTCTCCGTCAACCACAGGATCAGGGACGCCACGAAAATTCCGACCGCGCTGTAGCACATTTGCGGCGTAATCCCCGTTTTCGTCTGCGTCTCGAATAGCTCAATCGTGCCGCAGAGACGAAGATGAAAGAAGAAGAACAGGATGACGGCAAGCGGAAACCCGAACAGTTTCAGATACGCCATCATCTGCCCGGACTTGATTTCCTTGAACTTCTCAAGCGAGTAATTTTTGAGATCAAGGGGATCAAATGGTTTCGTTATTTGGCCGGATGACATAGTCACTCTCCCAACGGACTATCAAAGCCCTGCGTTGGCATGCGTCTCCCTGCCCGTCGTCGGACAATCGCCCGGACGGTTACGTGGGAATCGCAATGATATGAGAATTAAAAACCGACGATCGTTTTGCCGGCCTTGAGATAGTTGACGTTCGCCAGTTGCGCGATGCCGAGTGCCTCGACCGCGCCCTTCATAGCTACGTAATCCTCACTCTCGCAGCAGGCAGATTCCATCATCGCGCCATTGAACCAGACCTGCGCGTATTCGCAGATGACGCCGTTCACGCTGAACCCGTACCGCATCTTTTCAACCGTCACCGGGGTGAGATCCGGATGCGCCCGGGCCATTGCCGTGAATTCTTCGATCGTGTAGGTTTCCTTATCCAACTTCATGGAAACCTGAAGATTGTCGAGGATGGCCTGGAGTTCGACCTTCTTGACCGGGAACTGGAATTTTCCGCGCGGCTGAAAGATCTCATAACCTTCCGGCGTCTCGCCAACCTTGGTTTTGATATCGAGTAGCCCGTCGCGAACCTTAACGTTGGCTTCATTAGTCTTTGCCGAAAGAAAGTACAATTCCGCCGGCATCTTGCGGGCCTTGAAGAGCAGCGCCTGCGCATCCCACATCTTTTCCTTGACGACATCGATGATGCCATGTCCGAAAACACGGAATTCGGCGCGCGGAACGATCTTGGCTGCATCGGCAGCTGAGGTTGCCTGGTTTTTGGCATAAGTATCGGCCATGATATTATCTCCTCTGCGACACAGTCACTTCCACTTGGAATAAGGGTTAGCGATGAGGTTCGAGTTGAAGTAGCGGGGGTCGGAACTAACCTCCTCGCCAACCCATTCCGGCTTCTCGAATACCTGATCCTCACTGGTCAGTTCGACTTCGGCAACGATCAGCCCTTCGTTCTCGCCGAAGAATTCATCGACTTCCCAAGTCAATCCAGCGAATTTGATCTTGTAACGTTTCTTTTCAATAATCGGCTTTTCAGCCAAGCCATCAAGCATCGCATTGCATTCCGCCGTCGGAATCTCGTATTCATATTCAACGCGCGTTGCACCAATGGTGATGCCCTTGATCGTCAGAAACGCTTTATCTCCAACAGTTCTGATACGAACAGTCCGTTCCTTCACACTATTGAGATACCCCTGACGGTATAGAGTTCCTTCGGCCATGGAACACCATTCGTCCCCCTTTACAAGAAACTTTCTTTCAATTTCTTTAGCCATTACTTAAACTCCTGACATTATGACAAGTGACGTAGTTGCGAATTTCTTCGCAAAATTTAATTATGCTCGATACGAACACCATAAGCGCAAAAGATTTGCATTACAAATTATCTTCTTTTATCTAATCTATAAATAAAACTTATAATTCGCAGCGTGAGGCAAATCATGAATCTGGCGTTATTGACAACCTTTCTGAGTGTCGCGGAAACCGGCAGCTTCACCCGTGCCGCCCGTGAGCTATTCGTCACTCAACCGGCAATCAGCCAGCATATTCAGGCACTTGAGGAAAAGCTCGGGGTTGCACTGTTCATCCGCCGCGGACAACGCATCCACCTCACGCCGGAAGGCGAAGAGTTACGCCGACAGACGCGCAGCATCATGAAGGCGGTCGAGAATGCGGAATTTTCTCTTAAGGAGATGAGTGCCCTGAAACGTGGGCGGTTGCGCATGGCAGCAACCATGTTCATGGCCTATCTATTGCCCCCCGTCCTCATGACATTCAAGGAGAAGCATCCCCTCGTTCAGGTCGAAGTCCGCTTTCATAACAGCGCCAAGGTAATCCAGCTTGTGGAATCGGGCGAGGTCGAGTTCGGTTTCGCAGGCGGTATGATGAACGTGCCATCCTGTTTGAGCATCACACCGATTCACAGCGAGCGCCTAGTGCTGGTCGCGGCGACGGACCACCCGCTGACAGCCAGGAAACTGGTGCGTCCGATGGATCTGCAAAATGAAATGCTGGCAATCCGGGAACAGGGAACCTACACGCGCCGCCGCGTGGAGCAATGGTTCGGGACGGAAACCTTTCCGCACAATCTCATCGAAGTCGGGCGCATCGAAGCGGCGCTGCAACTGGCCCTGAACGGATGCCTGACTTTCGTCCCGGAAGGAACCGTGCGCAACGATGCGGATAATGGCCGTCTCGTCAGCCTGCCAACTAAAGGATTGGCCTCCGATCTGGAATACAACCTGTATCTGTTCGGACGCTCGCTACCAAGTGTCGCATCGCGTGTGTTTCTTGAGCTTCTGTCCGATCTTCCCATTCTGTCGAACGCCACCGCCCTGAAAGAACTATTAAAGGACGATACAGGGCGTTGAGACATAAAATAGCCCGATGAAGACTTGCTGCTCTTGAGGAAGCAGCGTCATCACCGCCGCAGGGCGGGCGTGTTCACCGCCTCCAGATTGAAGGCAGCAGCGAACAGGGCGCGGGTATAATCAGTCTTCGGTGCATCGAAGATGCTGTCCGCTGCACCCTCTTCCACCACCTGCCCGTTCTGCATGACGATGATATGATTGGCGAGGGCGCGCACCACTTTCAGGTCGTGACTGATGAACATGTAGGCAATCTGGCGGCGGCCTTGCAGCTCGCGCAGCAATTCGACGATCTGCGCCTGCACCGACATGTCGAGGGCCGAAGTCGGCTCATCCAGCAGGATGAAGCGTGGATCAAGCGCCAGGGCGCGGGCG
>JAVBRX010000054.1:0-17053 GCA_031547465.1 Microvirga sp.
ATTTTGCCCAAATCAGCAATCCCCGACCGAACATCGTCTAAGAACTGCTTTATCTTCTCCTGCCACAGGATGATGGCGAGAGACACGGCACCTATGACCGCAACATCACCGATGTCGATGACAAGATAAACGCCCGCGCGGCAGAGCGCGGCGTGACGATCCGCGAGGTGACGGACGGCACCGTGCGGCAGTTTCACGATGATATCCGGGCGCTCGGCGTGCTGATGCCGGAGGATGTGAACCGCAAGGGCGAAAAGCCGCGCTTCGTCGAGCCGCGCGCCACCGAGCATATCGAGGAGATGAAAGCGTTGGTCGAGCGCCTGATCGCCAACGGTAACGCCTATGTCGCCGAGGAGCATGTGCTGTTCCATGTGCCGTCGATGGCAGATTACGGCTCGCTCTCGAAACGCTCCCTTGACGAAATGGAAGCGGGGGCGCGGGTCGATGTCGCTCCCTACAAGCGCTCCCCGCTCGATTTCGTGTTATGGAAGCCCTCAAAACAGGGCGATCCGGCCTGGACCTCGCCCGGCGGCATTGCAACGCCGGGCCGTCCCGGCTGGCATATCGAATGCTCGGCCATGTCGTGGCGGCATCTCGGCGAGATGTTCGATATTCATGCCGGCGGCATCGATCTCGTCTTCCCGCACCACGAGAACGAGATTGCGCAATCCCGTTGCTGCTTCCAGACGCCGGTGATGGCGAATTACTGGATGCATAATGGCTTTTTGCAGGTCGAAGGCGAAAAGATGTCGAAATCCCTCGGCAACTTCCTGACCATCAACGAACTTCTGGCCGATTGGCCGGGCGAGGTGCTGCGTCTCAATATGCTACGTAGCCATTACCGCCAGCCGATCGACTGGACGCTGCGCGGCCTTGAGGAAAGTGAGAAAATCCTCAACCGCTGGTATGCGACGGCGGGGGGGCCGGGAGAGGCGCGCCTCTCTGGCGGCGTTCTGGACGCAATGCTCGACGACCTCAATACCCCGAAAGCGATTGCCGAACTGCACGGCTTCGACGACAGTGCCGAGTTGGCAAGCAACCTGCGCGCCCTCGGCTTCTTGCATGACACGCCGGAAGCCTGGAAAACGCGGCGTCAAAGCACGACGGTGGTCGATGTGGTGGCGGTGGAGGCGTTGATCGCGGAGCGCAAAGCCGCCCGGACGGCCAAGGACTGGGCTGAATCCGACCGCCTCCGCGACGAACTCCTGAAACTCGGCGTTGCTGTCAAGGACAATAAGGACGGGATGACGACCTGGGAGGTTGTAAGGTGAAGAAGGGTTAGAACTGGGTTCCGAACTCTTGCCCACCCATTCCGGTGCTTTGGCGCTCGGCAGCCTGCCTGAGCATCGGAATCACGTCCGCCGTCCGTTCCGCCACCAGATAGCTGACCTCGAAACCGGGTCGGATGAACCCGGCGTTGCGCATATGGGCGAAGAGGGTCAGCACGGGTCGCCAGAAGCCGCCGATGTCGAGGATCAAGATCGGCTTTCTGTGCCGCCCGAGTTGCGCCCAGGTCATCTGCTCCACCAGTTCTACCAGCGTGCCGATGCCGCCGGGCAGCGCCACGAAGGCGTCGGCACGTTCGAACATGATGCGCTTGCGGGTGTGCATGTCGGGAACGTCGACGATCTCCTGCGCATCCGTGAAGAGTTGCTCCTTGGACTTGAGGAAGCCGGGGATGACGCCGGTGACGAATCCGCCGCCGCCGATCACCGCTTTTGCCGTTGTCCCCATCAGCCCGTTTTTGCCGCCGCCATAGACGAGGCGGATGTTTTCCCGCGCCATCGTGTTCCCCAGTTCCGTAGCGGCGGCCTTGAACGCCGGATCGTGGCCGCTGCTGGAGCCGCAATAAACGCAGATCGTATTGATGGAGGTCATGACGGTTCCGTTCTTGAGCAAGAAGAGGACGGCGAAAAACATCCGAAGAGCTATAGCCGTTGACGAATCGTCTCAAGTCCAAAACATTTTTGACATGGAATAGTCCGGCTCAAACGCCTGTTGCGCGGAGAAATGCTGTATTTCTGCCGAAAAATTGGCTCATAAATCAAAAAAGTGCTTTTTCGCCATAATCGGCAGTTTACACTTGCGTCATGGTATTCGCATTCTGTGGCAGGATGCGATGTGGCAAAGGGGTGGCGTAGGCTGTCAGGGATGCCGGAGGTGGCAATTGTGGCGAGGAGAGGCGGCATGGCGGAGAAAGCGAAATCCAACCGTCCGGTCATGATTGGACTGGGGGTGATCTCTGTTGCCGTCACCGGTGTGCTGGTGGCAATGGTGTGGCCGGATGCATCCCCGCAAAAGCAGCTCCCGGCGATCCAGCAGGCGGTTGCGCCGAGTGAGGCGGCTGCCCCGCAACCTCCCGGCCTGTCGAAGGTGGAAACCGGGCAATCCCAACCCACGCAGAATGCCGAAGGCGCCATCCGGACGGATGATCCAGCCAAACCGGTAGCGCCTGCCGTTGTCGAATCGACAGTGCAATTCGATATCGTGCGGATCGAACCGAACGGTGAGGGGGTGATTGCCGGTCGCGGGCCGCAGGGGGCGACCATCGAGATGCTGCGCAACGGCGAAGTCCATACCCGTGCCGTTGCCGATCATTCCGGCCTGTTCGCCATCGTTCCGCCGCCGTTGCCGCCTGGGACGCATCAGATCGAGTTGCGGGCCACCGCTCCGGACGGCACACAGGTACGCTCGCAGCAAACAGCGATCATCACGGTTCATCCCGACAAAAAGGAGCGGCCCCTGATCGTCCTTGCTGCTCCGGGAAGCCCGAGCGTGGTGTTGCAGAACACCCAGCCACCGGAAACGAAGCCGCAATCCGCCGCTTCCGGTACGGAGACGCCAGCCATGCCTGTTCGCCCGAATGTCGAGATCGTCAGCGTCGATATCGAGCAGCGGGGCCGCCTCTTTCTTGAATCCCGTGCCGCTGCCGGGGCGACGGTGCGGTTTTATCTCAACGATACGCTGGTCGCACCGGGCGTGGCCGACGCCCAGGGCAAGGTTTCCTTTTCCATCGACAAGGGAATGCGTCCTGGAGATTACAAGGCGCGGCTCGATGATGTCGATCCGGTGAGTGGCGCGGTGAAATCCCGTGCCGAAGTCGCCTTCAACATTCCCGAGCCTGCTCCGGAAGATGGCACGCCGCCGTCTGCTCAAGGTGGAGCGATTCCCGAGGGAAGTCCGGATCATGGAGCGCCGATCGTCTCCGTGCCGGATATCGGCACGATGGTAGTATCGCGCGGCGACAGCCTGTGGCAGATCAGCCGCCGGATTTACGGCATCGGCTACCGCTACACCTACATCTACAATGCCAATCAGAAGCAGATCCGCAATCCCGATCTCATTTATCCCGGCCAGGTTTTTGTTTTGCCCAGGATGGAGAATGGAACCGGCAACGGAGAGGATTCGGTTCCGTCTGTGGTACAGTAATCCGGATGTAGCTCGGTGCTTCCGATTTCTATCCACGAGGCGCATAGTTCGGAAAACCGGTGGCTATGGCCTTGTCTGCTACAAATGCCTATACAAAAACAGGCGGCTTAGACCGCCCGTCATACCGATGACGCCCGAAACGCCTGCGCGAGTTCCAGACCATCATGTCTCCACCTCCCGATTCGAAAATCGTTACAGGTCTGGCGCGTGCCGGTCTTATCGCCACGTTGCGGAAACTATGGCCGTATCTCTGGCCGCATGGCCGCATCGATCTGCAAAAGCGGGTTCTTCTCGCTTTCGGCCTTCTACTCCTGGCCAAGATCGTCACGGTGTTGATGCCGTTCACGTTCAAATGGGCCACCGATGCTCTGGTGACTGTTACCGGAGGGAGTAATGGGGCAAGTGACGAGGGAAGCTGGCTGTGGCGCGCGCCGTTGCTGCTGACGGCGTTTTACGCGACTTCCCGTATCCTGATGGCGTTCCTGACCCAGGTCCGCGATGGCCTGTTTGCCAAGGTGGCGATGCACGCCGTGCGCCGTATCGCCTTGCAGACTTTTGAGCATATGCACAAGTTGTCCCTGCGCTTCCACCTTGATCGCAAGACCGGTGGGTTGACGCGGCTTCTGGAGCGTGGGCGCAATGCCATCGAGGATCTCTCCCGTCTCGCCATCCTCAACCTGATCCCGACCGTGGTCGAGTTTATCCTCGTCCTCGCTATCTTGTGGCTGGAATTCGATTGGATCTATTCGCTGGTCGTGCTGGCAATGGTGATCGTCTATCTCGCCTTCACGTACCGGGCGACGGAATGGCGGATCTCGATCCGCAGGCAGATGAACGAGTCCGATACCGACGCCAACGTCAAGGCGGTGGATTCGCTGCTCAATTACGAGACGGTCAAGTATTTCGGCGCAGAAGAGCGGGAAGCTGCCCGGTATGACGTATCGATGGAGCGGTATGAAAGGTCTTCGACCCAGACCTACACGTCGCTGGCGGTGCTAAACTTCGGCCAGGCGCTGATCTTCACCATCGGTATGGCGGCGGTAATGATGCTGTGTGCGCATGACATCTCCGCCGGCAGGGCGACCATCGGCAGCTTCGTACTCATCAACGCAATGCTGATCCAGCTTTACATTCCGCTGAATTTCATGGGGATGCTTTACCGCGACATCAAGCAGGCGTTGACGGACATTGATGACATGTTCGCCATCATCACGGAGAATCCGGAGATTCAGGACAGGCCGGGGGCGCAACCTCTGGCGGTTTCGGAAGGTGTTGTACGCTTCGAGGATGTGCATTTCTCCTATATCCCGGAGCGGGAAATCCTGCGTGGCATCACGTTCGAAGTTCCCGCCGGGCGTACGATCGCCATCGTTGGTCCGTCAGGGGCGGGGAAATCGACCATCTCGCGCCTGCTGTTCCGTTTTTACGAACCGAATGACGGGCGTATTCTCATCGACGGTCAGGATATTGCCGATGTGCAGCAAATATCGCTACGCGGCGCCATCGGCATGGTGCCGCAGGATACAGTGCTGTTCAACGACACCATCGGCTACAATATCCGTTATGGGCGCTGGGATGCGGATGAGGCGGACATTCGTGAAGCAGCGCGTCTGGCGCAGATCGATTCCTTCATCGGCACCCTGCCGGAGGGCTACGATACGGCGGTTGGCGAACGCGGGCTGAAACTCTCGGGCGGCGAGAAGCAGAGGGTCGCCATTGCCCGCACGATTCTCAAGGGGCCGCCGATTCTGGTGCTGGACGAGGCGACATCGGCTCTCGATTCATTTACCGAGAAAGAGATCCAGGACGCCCTCGACCGGGTATCGCGCGGGCGCACTACCTTGGTGATCGCGCACCGCCTCTCGACAGTGATCGGCGCGGACGAAATCATCGTTCTCGACAAGGGGAGAATCGTCGAGCGCGGCTCGCATACGCAACTTCTGGCGGAAAGTGGTATTTATGCCGCCATGTGGAACCGCCAGCGCGAAGCCGATGCGGCGCGCGAAACCCTGAAACGCGCCGAGGAGGAAGAGGGTAAAAGTCTGCGTGAGCCGGTTCAGGGGTAATGCAGCGTGGAAATCCCGTCTGTTCATGCGGGACCGTTTATGGCACAAAGCAGGAAAACCGGGATACGCAATCTTGGCACCGAAATAGGAGCGACAGCGTTGGGCGTCGACATGAGCGACGATACGATTTTGCCGCCGTTATGGCGTTGACGAATGAGGGCTGCGCTTAAACTCAAGGACATTCGATGACTGACATTCTGAACTCGCTTCGCCGCATAATCGTGCCGATCCACAAGGAAGGTTATATTTTTATCCTCGTCGCCGCCATCATGACGGTGGTGCTCGGCTTCCTGTGGTCGCCGCTCGGCTGGATCGGCCTGATCCTGACGCTCTGGATCTGTTACTTCTTCCGCGATCCGCCGCGGGTGACGCCGATGGCGGAGGGGTTGATCATTTCCCCCGCCGACGGGCGCGTCAGCATGATCGTCAAGGCGGTGCCGCCGCCGGAAATGAAGTTGCCGCGCGAAGCCATGACACGGATTTCAGTGTTCATGAATGTATTCAACTGCCACGTGAACCGCGCCCCCATGGCTGGGCAGGTGAAGCAGATTCACTATACCCCCGGCCTGTTCCTCAACGCCGAACTCGACAAGGCAAGCGAGGATAACGAGCGCAACGCCCTCGTCATCGAAGGCAACGGCATCGAGATCGGCGTCGTGCAGATTGCGGGCCTCGTGGCGCGCCGGATCGTCGGCTTCGTCAAGGAGGGGGATGAACTGATGGTCGGAGAACGCTTCGGCCTGATCCGTTTCGGTTCGCGGCTCGATATCTATCTCCCCGATGATGCAACGGTTCTCGTCGGCGTCGGGCAGATTGCGGTTGCCGGTGAAACCGTTCTTGCCGATCTGCGCGGTATCGTGCCGGCGCGCAAGTTCCGTACCGCGTGAACCTAAGATGTGACGCCATGAGCGAATTGTTCCAGCCCTTCGTTCCGGAGCCGCCAGAGCCGAAGAAGCGCCTGTTCAAGCCGGTGCCGTTGCGGCTCGTCATTCCCAATGCCATCACGCTGTTCAGCCTATGCCTCGGCCTGACGGCGATCCGCTTCGGGTATGAGGGCCGCCTTGAACATGCCGTCTGGGCCATCGTCATTGCTGCCGTTCTCGATGGCATCGACGGACGTGTGGCGCGGATGCTTAAGGGGACGTCCCGGTTCGGGGTCGAACTCGATTCTCTGGCTGATTTCATCAATTTCGGCGTTGCCCCGTCGCTCATCCTCTACAATTTCTCCCTCAAGGAACTGGGAGGATTTGGCTGGGTGGCGGCGATGATCTACACCATCGCTCTCGTGCTGCGCCTCGCCCGGTTCAACGTCATGGTGGACGATCCGAACCGGCCAGAATGGAAGAAGGATTTCTTCTCCGGCATTCCTGCACCGGCCTGCGCTCTGACCTCAATGGTGCCGATCTATCTCCATCTTCTCGGCGTGCCGATGGAGGGCAAGACGCTGGCGATCCTGCAAGCGGTCTATGTGTTTGCCATCGCGCTTCTCGCCGTCAGCACCGTGCCGGTCTATTCCGGAAAAACCATCGGCAAGAACATCCCGCGTCAGGTCGTTCTGCCGATTCTTCTAGTGCTGGTGGCTTGCTTCGCATTGATGATCAATTTCCGGATTGAAGCCCTGCTGGTGATCGCCATCGCTTATCTCGCGGCTATTCCCTTGAGCGTTATCCGTTATCGGGTGCTGGAGCGGCAGTATGCTGGCGAGGAGGTGGACAATGCCGCCGATGCGATGCCAAAACCCGAGGAACCTTCCGTTTCCGGTTGACTCTCAAGCCGCTCGGGCGCATTGCCCTGACGGGCTGAGCTGCGGCTCGCATTTATTTGATCACAACAGTAATCGCGGCGCTCGCGGGCGCCAGAGCAAGGGTTCGCATGTCGAAGGAAGAACTGCTGGAGTTTCCGGGTACCGTGACTGAGATTCTCCCCAACGCGATGTTTCGCGTCGTGCTGGAGAACGATCACGAAATCATCGCACACACAGCCGGAAAGATGCGTAAGAACCGTATTCGCGTACTGGCGGGGGACAAGGTTCTTGTCGAGATGACGCCCTACGACCTCACCAAAGGCCGCATCACATACCGCTTCAAGTAATAGCGCTGGAAACCGCCTCCGCCGGATTGTGCAGGGTAACGGTTGCCGCATGGTTATGCGCGTGCCGGGGCGGTTGATCCGTTGCATAATGGGTGAGCAGTGTCGCACGCTTTGCTTGAGAACAGCGATTTTTCAGTCGTGAAGCCGGAGGGTGCGAAACCGCGCCTCATCCTCGCGTCGGCCTCGCCGCGCCGCCTCGATCTGTTACGGCAGATCGGCATCGAACCGGATCTGCTGCTGCCTGCCGACACTGACGAAACGCCGGGCCGCACTGAACTGCCGCACGAACTGGCCCGTCGTTTGGCGCAGGCGAAGGCGGAAGTCGCCCGCCGCGCCGCTGCAGGGCAGGGCGTTCTACCGGGAGCTTACATCCTCGCCGCCGATACGGTGGTCGGCGTCGGTCGCCGCATCCTGCCCAAGGCAGAAGAGCAGAATCAGGCGCGCGCCTGTCTGGACCTGCTTTCAGGCCGTTCGCACCGGGTATTCACCGGTATCTGCCTCATCGACCCGGTGGGAAAGGTGCGTATGCGCGTGGTGGAAACCCGTGTCCGCTTCAAGCGCCTGTCACAGATCGAGCAGTCCGCCTATCTCGCCGCAGGGGAATGGCGTGGCAAGGCCGGAGGTTACGCCATTCAGGGGCTTGCCGGGGCTTTCGCCATGACGATTACCGGGTCATACAGCAATGTCGTCGGCCTGCCGCTCTACGAAACCTCGATTTTGCTCGACGGCGCGGGCTTTCCGGTACGTACCGCCTGGGGTAGATGAGAATCTGGGATACACGAGAATGGCATTTTAGGGAGAAAGTCATGTCCGATCCCAGTTGGAAGCCTGAATCTGAAGCGAAGTCCGGTCCTACATCGAAACAGCTCGACTGCCCGATCTGCTCCAAACCGGCAGCATCGGATTTTCGCCCGTTCTGCTCGAAACGCTGCGCCGATGTTGATCTGCAACGCTGGTTCAGCGGCCGTTACGCCATTCCCGTTGCCGATGGCGACGAGGAGGAGCGCCCCGGCGCGGATGATGGCGAGGCGTAAGAATCGCCTTTTCCTCTCGGAAACGGTGTTAGAACCATGGTCGGGAGAACACGAAAAAAATGCCGTCGCCCGCTGGACAGAACAGCCGCGGCTGGCTATACACCCCCTCGCTGGCTGCTCCTTTGAGCGAGTGCCAAATGCCCAGATAGCTCAGTTGGTAGAGCATGCGACTGAAAATCGCAGTGTCGGTGGTTCGATCCCGCCTCTGGGCACCATTTCCCTACTCCAGACTATCCGGCAGAATCCTAAAATACCTAGAAAATAAGCCTTTCAGATGAGCCGTCATCTGAAGCGGCGCAGGGCCGTTTGTTGTCATTTCCGCAAATTGTTGTCATCCGGGATGCCAGCGGGAAGAGAATGACAACAGATGCCAACAAACAAATTATCCGTTCTGGAGATCAAGAACGCCAAATCGGTGGCGGAGCCCTACAAGATGGCCGATGGCCTGCATGTCCTTGTCATCCCGAGCGGCAGCAAACTGTGGCGACTGCAATACCGCTTCGGCGGCAAGCAGAGGCAGATTGCCCTCGGCCAATTTCCGCAACTCGGCGTGGCCGATGCCAGGTTGGAGAAGCTGAAGGCCATCTCAAGGCCGAGCGCGCCCTGGTCTTTGCCGGAACCAGAAGCGCCAAACGCTGCATCTCCGACGCCACCCTCAATGCCGCCCTGCGTCGCCTCGGCTATACTCAGGACGAAATGACCGCCCACGGCTTCCTCGCCATCGCCTCGACTCTGCTGAAGAATCCGGTCAGTGGAACCCGGACGCCATCGAACGCCAGCTTGCCCATGTCGAGAGCAACGATGTGCGCCGCGCCTACGCCCGTGGCGAGCATTGGGATGAGCGGGTACGGATGATGCAATGGTGGGCGGATCATGTGGACGGGTTGCGTGATGGCACAGTCCCCGGCAACCGCTGAGTCTCCCGAAAAGCCCGCCTTTGAGATTTGTACCGTTGTGCGGTACATGGTGTCATACGGGGTTCCCATCGGATGATCGTCAGCTTCCGCGATAATTCGTTGCGCGACTTTATTCGTCGATGACATTCACTCGAAGCAGATTCCGGCGGATATCGAAGACCGCCTGTTCCCCAAGATCCAGATGATCAATGACGCGACCTGCAGATCAGGATCTGCGCGTTCCGCCGAGCAACCATTTCGAGAAGCTGAAGGGCAACCTTGATGGATATTGTTCAATCCGGGTCAACAGGCAATGGCGTCTTATCTTTCGATGGGACGCAGTCCGGGGCGAAGCAACAGAGCTTTACCTCGACGACCATAGTTGCCAGTGAGGCTGCTCATGCTGACGATGAAACGCAAGCCCGCGACCATCGGCGAGATTCTGACGCAGGAATTTCTCGATCCGATGCACCTGACGCAGACGGGACTCGCCGAAGCGACCGGCCTGCCGCGCAAGCACGTCAACGAACTGTGCAACGACCGCCGCGCCGTCACTGCCGCGACGGCCCTGATCCTCGCCCGCCTGTTCGGCAACAGCCTCGATTTCTGGCTCAACATCCAGCGACGCACCGATCTGTGGAATGTCTTGCATTCCCCGAGCGAGCGCGAACGGGTGGAGCGGGCTCGCCCGGTCAAACATGCCGCAGGATGGAGCCATTAGTTCCTATCGAACCTTAATTGTTTGATCCGGGCATTCGATGGTGCATTCACTCCTCTGACTGGAGGATACGGTATTGGCCAAATTCTTCATGATAGTGTCCGCGCGATAGCGGCGGTATGTTCCGGCAACTTCATGTGACGGAATACGTAGCCGCTCCTGTAATCATCAACTGATTTTCCGCCTCAATCGGCGTATAAACGGTCCTTCGTGAATCGCTGAAAGGGGAGCGGTTCGGCTCTTCCTGGAAACGAGTTCATGCTTCGGGTTATGACCTATAACGTCCATCGCTGGATGGGCATTGATCGTAAGGTATCCCTGTATCGTAGCGCTGCGGCGATTGCGGCGGGTCGGGCGGATGTCGTTGCCTTGCAGGAGGTGCGTGCCGGGCGCATCGGTGCGGGGGAGGGTGATCAGGCCGAAGAACTGGCGAAAGTGCTCGGCATGGATCTGCACTTCCAGCCGACGATCCGTATGTTCGGCGAGCAATACGGTCTGGCGATACTCACCAAACTGCCCTCGCGGAAAGTCAGGGGCGAATGCTTGCCGACCTCGTCGCCCGGCCCGAAGATCGAAAAGCGCAGCGCCCTGTGGGTGTCGGTGACATGCGGGCGCGTCGAGGTTCAGGTCGTCAACGCGCATCTGAGTCTACGCTCCGGAGACCGGTTGACCCAGGCCAAAGCCCTGCTGGGGCAGGATTGGCTCGGTGCCGAGGAATGTCATGCGCCGTCGCTGCTGATGGGAGATTTCAACGCGCCGCCCCGCTCGCGCGCCTACAGGCTTCTTGCCGCGTCGATGCGCGATGTTCAACTCGCCGATGGTGCGGCACGAGCAAAACCGACATTTCACACCCGGATGCCGTTGACGCGGCTCGATCATATTTTTGTGAGTGGCGATGCCCAGGTCATGCGTGCCGAGCCACTGCTGACGCCCCTGACCCGGGTGGCGAGCGATCATCTGCCGTTGCTGGCGAGCTTGTCGCTTGCCAGTCTGAGTGCCGGACGAGGGCTGCGCAAGGCGGCCTGAAACGCTTGAAGTTTCATTCATTGTAGCGCGTTACGCGCCTCAACAGTTTGGAAGATGTGCGAATCGAAGTATTTTGCCGATGGTCGTTGCAGCCCGGTTCGTAATCCCCTGAGTTGCTTGCGTTCAGTTAAATGAACCGCTAGCAAGGGTACGAAGGATGTCCATGCTGCCGATTTCGATCTTTTTCATCGTCAAAAACGAAGCGGACCGCATCGGTAAATCGATTGCGGCGGTTCA
The DNA here is from genome assembly GCA_031547465.1 of Microvirga sp. GTDB lineage: Bacteria > Pseudomonadota > Alphaproteobacteria > Rhizobiales > Beijerinckiaceae > Hohaiivirga. Next base: position 11,498 of record JAVBRX010000054.1, read on the forward strand.
GCATTTGTCCGACGATATCGTCGTGGTCGATTCTGGCTCGACGGACGGTAGCCAGGATATCGCCGCCGGTCTTGGGGCGCGAGTGGTGTTCAACTCGTGGCCCGGATACGGGCAGCAGAAGCGTTTTGCCGAGGATCTCTGCCGTCATCCATGGCTTTTGAACTTGGATGCCGACGAATGGGTGCCGTCTGAGCTCGCTGCCGAGATTGCAGGCCTGTTTGCCGCGGGCGAGCCGCCTTGCGAGGCCTATCGGCTGCAAATTGCAGAGATTTTTCCGGGCGAGGCCGCGCCGCATCCCTGGGCGTATTCGCTTGCACCTGTCCGGCTCTACCGCCGCGATTGTGGACGCTATTCCCCCTCTCCGGTCCATGACCGGGTCGAGTTGAAACCCGGCGTACGCGAAGGGCAGTTGCGAGGCGTCGTCCACCATCGCTCCGTGCGCTCCCTTGGCAATCAGATCGAGAAACTGAACCACTATTCCGACCAGCAGGCGGCGGACATGGCAGCGCGCAACGTTTCGCTGCCGGTGTGGCGCGTATTCACCGAGTTTCCGACTGCCTTCCTGAAAGCCTATGTGATTCGCAGACATTTCATGCGCGGCGTTTACGGCTATCTGACCGCGATGAACTATGCGATCTCCCGTCATCTGCGTATTGCCAAGCATTATGAACGCCGCCGTCTGGCGGACAATTCCCGCGCTACGGTCGAAAAAACGGAAAAACCGACCGCGCGCCCATCGCCCTGACCGTCTACGAGGAACGGAAACCAGAGCAAGATGCATTATACGGAAACGATCTTGCTCTGGTTTTCTTTATTTTCCGCATTTCGTTCCGCTGAACCGGATTTCACTTCAGCGCAAAATGCCGAATGAAAGAAAGCACTCAATTCTCAATCTTGTTGAACCGAACGGCATTGACCTTCAAATCCCAAATCTCTATTGATTGCGCCATTGGAGACGTGGCCGAGCGGCTGAAGGCAGCGGTTTGCTAAACCGTCATACGGCTTAACACCGTATCGGGAGTTCGAATCTCCCCGTCTCCGCCAGCTTTTCCAAGCCGAAGTATGGTTTTCCAATAGCGAGGGCGTTTGGTCGGAAGCTCCTTTCGTCATAGCGTTCGTTCGTGATTTCAGCATATCCCGGAACCATTGTCCCGGTATGAAAGAGCGTTATCCGCCCTGCCGCGCTTATCAAGCGCGATTGTGCGCGGGAGCGCAAGGCATCCGTACCCGCACCGTAAATCCTGGTCCCACGCCTGATATGGGCGAACAGCTGATAAATGTCCCGAATGGCGCCCACGTGGTGGAGTATCGCTCCGGTCTGCTCCAATGTGTTCTCGCGTAACCGCATCGTGTTCTGGCAGCAGGGATGTAGAACGTTCCGTCCGTCTGAAATATCGGTGAAGCGGAAATGACCGTGACATTGCAGCCTGACAGGAAGCAGCAAACCCTGTAAAAGCGCGAAGGTTCGGATGATTCAGACTTTGGAGCAGGATGTTCCCGTAACATTCCGCTGCTGATGGGTTGACGCTTGAAGCATGGGTTTTGCGTTTGGAGCTTTTTCCGCTTGGGCGGATACCGGTAAAATGCAGGACACCACAAGAGTTCTGCAACGGTGACAGAAAGAGGGCAGGGCAGCCATATGAAACAGCGGCTTTCAATAATCTGTGTGCTTGGTGTCGTTTTATCCGTTCTAGGCTTTGCCGGTTTCATCGCTCCGGCCTCTGCCGCCAAAACAGGGGTGGTCGTTGGGCAGCCGCTCGAACCGCCGCATCTCGATCCGACCGCCGGGGCCGCCGCCGCTATCGGCGAGGTGACATACGCCAATGTTTTCGAGGGTCTGACGCGCATCAACGACAAGGGTGAGGTGCGCCCTGGTCTGGCGGAACGTTGGGATGTCTCTCCCGACGGCAAGAGCTACACGTTTTACTTACGCAAGGGGACGAGCTTTCACGATGGCGAGGCGTTCGATGCCTCGGCGGTGAAATTCACCCTTGATCGCGCCCGCGCGGCCGATAGCGTCAACCCGCAGAAAGCCTTGTTCCTGCCGATCGAGACGGTGGAGATCGTCGATGCAGTTACAGTCACGGTACGGCTGTCGCGCCCGGTCGGTCGGTTCCTGTTCGACATGGGGATGCCCGCCGCCATCATCGTTTCGGAGAAGAGTGCTGGGGGGAACAAAAGCAATCCGGTCGGCACCGGACCGTTCAAATTTGCGCGCTGGGTGAAAGGTGACCGGATCGACCTGATGCGCAATCCGGCCTATTGGGGAAAACCGGCAGCTTTGGATACCGCGACGTTCAAAATCATCAGCGATCCGACGGCAGCGTTCGCCTCGCTTCTCTCCGGCGATGTCGATGCATTTTCCAACTATCCTGCGCCGGAAAACGTCGAACAGTTGAAGCAAGATCCGCGCCTGCATGTCGCCATCGGCTTTACTGAAGGTGAGACCATCCTTGCCATCAATAATGGCAACAAGCCGCTCGACAACATTCGTGTCCGCAAGGCCATCGCCCACGCCATTGACCGTAAGGCGGTGATCGACGGGGCAATGTACGGGCTGGCGATGCCCATCGGCTCGCATTTCTCGCCCCTCGACAAGGGCTATGTCGACCTGACCGGGGTTTATTCGTACGATCCGGAACGGGCGCGGCAATTGCTCAAGGATGCCGGGGTCGAGAAACTGATGCTACGCCTCGCGCTGCCGCCGACATCCTATGCTCGTCGTAGCGGCGAAATCGTCGCTGCCCAGCTTGGCAAGGTTGGAATCACGGTCGCTATTGAGCAGGTGGAATGGGCGCAGTGGCTATCGGACGTATTCAAGAACCGGAATTACGACCTGACGATTGTCGCCCATGTCGAGCCGTTCGATCTCGATATCTATGCCCGTGACGATTATTATTTTTCTTACAGCAGTCAGGATTACAAAGCGATCTACGACGAGTTGTCGAAGACCTCGGATGAGGGGCGGCGCACCGAATTGCTTCGGCAGGCGCAGGAGCGAATAGCAAAGGATTGCGTCAACGTTTTCCTGTTTCTCTTTCCGAAAATTGGTGTCTGGGATGCAAAACTTGTCGGTATGTGGGAGAACTCCCCGATTCCGGCGATCGATTTGACGGAGGTGCGCTGGCAGCCATGACAATGAACGCATGCGCATGCCTCTCCGGCAGGCTGTCCCGGCGCGGCCATTCTGGATGATCGTGTTTCTTGCCAAACGCTTCGCATCGTTTCTGGCGACGCTTGTTTTCGCCTCGCTGGTGATTTTCGCCGCAACCGATATCCTTCCAGGCGATCCGGCGGAGGTGATGCTCGGCACCAGTGCGCGCCCCGATACCGTTGCCGCCATGCGCGGTAAATTCGGGTTGGATCGTCCGGTGACGGAACGTTACGCCGCATGGGCGACGGGATTTTTCACCGGCGATCTCGGCACCAGCTACACCTATGACGTGCCTGTATCCGGGTTGATCGCCGAGCGCCTTGCGGTCAGCGCTCCCTTGGCAGCGCTCGCCCTGACGCTGACGGTATTGATCGCCATTCCGCTTGGTGCTCTGGCGGCGGCAAGAAACCGTACTGCAGTCGATATCGGCATCATGGGGGCGACACAGGTTGGCCTGGCCGTGCCGAATTTCTGGTTCGGCATGTTGCTGATCCTGCTGTTTTCCATGACCCTGCGCTGGCTGCCAGGCGGCGGTTTTCCCGGTTGGGAGGGAGGTATCTGGCCGGGGGTGAGGGCCTTGATCCTGCCTGCTCTGGCCCTTGCCCTGCCGCAGGCATCGATCCTTGCCCGCGTCATGCGTTCTGCGCTGCTCGATACCCTGAGCGAGGATTACATCCGTACCGCCCGCGCCAAGGGGTTGAGCCAGGGGCAAACGGTGCGCGGACATGCGCTACGCAATGCACTTCTGCCGGTGCTGACTATCGCCGGGTTGCAATTCTCGTTTCTGCTGGCCGGGGCCATCGTCGTTGAGAACGTCTTTTCGCTTGCGGGCGTCGGGCGGCTGATCTTTCAGGCGATCAATCAGCGCGATCTCATCGTCGTCAGAAGTGTCGTCATGCTGCTGGTGGCGAGCGTTGTGCTGGTCAGTTTTCTGGTGGAACTCGCCTATGCGGCGGCGGACCCGCGACTTCGGAGACGCTCGTGAGCGCGCGCATCGACATCGGCGCGCCCAAACCGGGAAACCGCCATGCCGGGCTTGTCCTCGGCGGCCTCGTCGTCGGGTTCGTGGTGGTGGTGGCGCTCCTTTCACTGGTCTGGACGCCCTATGACCTGAGCGATATCAACATTGCCGAGAAATTGCGCCCACCTTCATCAGCCCATTGGTTCGGTACCGATCAATATGGGCGGGATACACTGTCGTTGATGATGGCCGGGGCGGTTGCCTCGATGGCGGTGTCGCTCGCTGCCGTGAGTATTGGCCTACTGTTCGGCGTACCGCTCGGCCTGCTGGCAGCGGCCTGGCGCGGGGTTCCCGGTGAAGCGATGATGCGCGTCAACGATTTCGTATTCGCCTTTCCGGTGCTGATCGTTGCCATTCTGTTGCGTCAGGCGTTGGGAACGGGAGCGTTCGCCGGTGCGGCCAATGTCATGGTCGCCATCGGCGTCTTCAATATCGCCGTATTCGCCCGTGTCTCCTATGGTGCGGCGCTGCCGCTCTGGGCGCGGGATTTCATCATGGCGGCCCGTTCCGCTGGCAAGAGCAGGCTGTCGATTGCCTTCCAGCATGTGCTGCCGAACATGGCCAATGTGTTGATCGTGCAAGCGACGGCACAGCTTTCGCTCGGTATCCTCGCCGAGGCATCGTTGTCGTATCTCGGTTTCGGCGTACAGCCGCCGATGCAGAGTTGGGGTCGGATGCTGGCTGAAACGCCGACCCTGATGTGGGCCGCGCCGAGGCTTGCAATCATTCCGGGGCTTGCCATTGTCGTCACCGTTCTGGCGCTCAACATCATGGGCGACGGCCTGCGCGACAGGCTCGACCCCAGAATGTCGAGGGAACGTTGATCATGGCGCTCCTCGAAATTGATGCCTTGGATCTGGCGATTTACGGTAAACCCATCCTGCGTAATGTATCGCTGAATATCGACAGGGGTGAAATTCTTGGCCTCGTCGGTGAATCTGGATCCGGCAAATCCCTGACGGCTTTGTCGGTGATGAGATTGCTGCCACGCGGCAGCCGTCTGACAGGCTCGATCCGTTTCGATGGCAGGGATCTGATGCAAATGGACGAGCGCACCTTGCAGGCGATGCGCGGCAACGATATCGGCATGGTGTTCCAGGAGCCGATGACGGCGCTCAACCCGCTGAAAACCATCGGTGCGCAGGTGGCGGAATGCTTCACAATTCACCTGAGTGCCGGGCGCGAAGAGGCGTTGCGCCGTGCCGGGGAAGCCCTGGCGCGTGTCGGTCTTGAAGCCCCGCATTGTCCGCCGGACCGGCTCCCGCATGAATTGTCCGGCGGCCAGCGGCAGCGCGTCGTCATCGCCATGGCGGTGGCGTTGCATCCGAAGCTGATCATTGCCGACGAGCCGACTTCCGCCCTCGATGTGACCCCGGAGCCG
>JAVBRX010000186.1:0-3364 GCA_031547465.1 Microvirga sp.
GATAAAGAAAAACGCACCGGACCGGTCCGGGGCGTTTCGCTTTCAAAAAGCAGAGACTTCTCAGAGGCTTTTCATCAGGCGGGGCTTGTCGCGTTGCCGCCGATAGCCGCCGGCGCCGCTGCCAGCCGGGCGATAGGCACCCGGTAGGGCGAGCAGGAAACGTAATTGAGGCCCGCTTTGTGGAAGAAGATAACCGATGCCGGGTCGCCGCCGTGTTCGCCGCAGATCCCGACCTTGAGGCTCGGCTTCACCGCCCGCCCGCGCTCAATGGCGAGCTTGACCAGTTCGCCGACGCCTTCCTGGTCGATGGTCACGAACGGATCGGTGGCCATCACGCCCTTCTGCGTATAGACGCCGAGGAACGATGCGGCGTCGTCGCGCGAGATGCCGAGAGTCGTCTGCGTCAGGTCGTTGGTGCCGAACGAGAAGAACTCGGCGCTTTCGGCGATCTCGCCCGCCCGCAGGGCGGCGCGCGGCAATTCGATCATCGTGCCGACGATATAGTCGATCTCGGTCTTGTTTTCCTTTGCGACGGCATCCGCCATGGTGACGATGCGTGCTTTGACGAGATCGAGCTCCGGTTTGCCAAGCACCAGCGGTACCATGACTTCGAGCTTCACCGGCGTGCCGGTCTTAGCCTTCGCTTCGACGGCGGCCTCGAAAATCGCCCGCGCCTGCATTTCGGCGATTTCCGGATAGGCGACGGCGAGGCGACAGCCACGGAAGCCGAGCATCGGGTTGAACTCGTGCAATTCCTGGGCGCGACGTTTCAGTTTGTCCGCCGAAGCGCCCATGGCCTTTGCCACTTCGGCGATATCCGCTTCCGAATGTGGCAGGAATTCATGCAGCGGCGGATCGAGCAGGCGGATGGTGATCGGCAGCCCAGCCATGATGGTGAACAGATCGAAGAAATCCTTGCGCTGATATGGCAGAAGCTTTGCCAGTGCCTTGCGGCGGCCTTCGACATCATCGGCAAGGATCATCTCGCGCACGGCGACGATGCGCTCGGCATCGAAGAACATATGTTCCGTCCGCGCCAGACCGATCCCTTCGGCGCCGAAATTGCGCGCGGCTTTCGCATCGAGCGGTGTTTCGGCGTTGGCCCGCACATTCATGGTACGCGTCGCGTCGGCCCAGCCCATCAGGGTGCTGAAGTCGCCGGAAAGCTCCGGCTCCTGCATTTTCACCGCGCCTTTCATTACTTGGCCTGTCGAGCCGTCGATGGTGACGATGTCGCCCTTCTTCAGGACTTCCTTGCCGACGCTCATGGTCTGGGCGGCATAGTCGATCCGCAGCGCCCCGACTCCGGCCACGCAAGGCTAGCCCATGCCGCGCGCCACCACTGCCGCGTGCGAGGTCATGCCGCCGCGCGAGGTGAGGATGCCTTCCGCCGCATGCATGCCGTGGATATCCTCGGGTGAGGTTTCGACACGAGCCAGAATCACCTTTTGACCATTCTTCTTGGCGACTTCCGCCTCGTCGGAATTGAACACCAGTTCGCCGCATGCCGCGCCGGGCGAGGCGGGCAGGCCGGAGGCGAGAATGTGGCGCTCGGCCTTCGGATCGATGGTCGGGTGCAGCAACTGGTCGAGGGCGGCAGGTTCAACCCGCATCACCGCCTCTTCCTTGGTGATCAATCCCTCGTTGGCGAGATCGACGGCGATGCGCAGGGCCGCCTTGGCGGTGCGCTTACCGTTACGGGTTTGCAGCATCCATAGCTTGCCCTTCTCGACGGTAAACTCTACGTCTTGCATGTCGCGGTAATGCTGTTCCAGGATATGGTGGATACGCTCCAGTGCCTTGTAGGGTTCCGGCATTACCGCTTCCATCGACGGTTTGTCCGAACCGGAGGCGATGCGCGCCTTTTCGGTGATGTTCTGCGGTGTGCGGATGCCCGCCACCACGTCTTCGCCCTGTGCGTTGACCAGGAACTCGCCATAAAGTTCGGGCGCGCCGGTCGACGGACTGCGGGTGAAAGCGACGCCGGTCGCCGAGGTGTCGCCCATATTGCCGAACACCATCGCCTGCACGTTGACGGCGGTGCCCCAACTCTCCGGCAGGCTATGAAGCTCGCGATATTTGATGGCGCGTGGCGTCATCCACGAACCGAATACCGCGCCGATGCCGCCCCAGAGCTGTTTGCGCGGATCCTGCGGGAAGCTCTTACCAAGTTGCTTGTAGACGATGTCCTTGTAAACTGCGATCAGGTTTTTCCAGTCTGCTGCGTTCAGATCCGTATCGTAGGTATAGTTGTACTTGTTCTTGTAGCTATCGAGCGCTTCCTCGAAATGGTGATGCTCGACGCCCAGCACGACATCGGAATACATGGTGATGAAACGGCGGTAGCTGTCATAGGCAAAGCGGGCATCGTTCGCCTTGGCGGCGATGGCCTCCACCGTCTGGTCGTTCAGGCCGAGATTGAGTACCGTGTCCATCATGCCGGGCATCGACGCGCGTGCGCCGGAACGGATCGACAGGAGCAGTGGGTTCTTCGTGTCGCCGAAGACGTTGCCCGTCGCCTGGCCGACGAAATCGAGCGCCGCTTCGACCTGGGCGTTGAGGTCGCCGGGGAAATTGCGATTGTTCTGATAAAAGTATGTGCAAACCTCGGTGCTGATCGTGAAACCGGGCGGGACAGGCAGGCCGAGGCGGCACATTTCCGCCAGATTGGCCCCTTTGCCGCCCAGAAGATTTTTCATCCCCGCTTCGCCTTCGGTTTTCTCCGTGCCGAACGTATAGACCCATTTAGCCATAATTTTCGATCCGCTCTTTGTTGATTGTGATTGTTCTGACTGTTCCGAAAACTTAAAATTCTCCCGAACTGGAACGCAAGAACGGTCCATCCGGTTCGTTGACAAAAAGCCCCGACCTGCCTCCCGCAAGACCGCGCATGCCTGTCGGCAGGGATGATAGTGCCTAACCGTCTCTTGAGTTATGTGACAAATTGACGGTATCGCTAAGCTGGAACGGGCTGATTTTTAAGGGGCTGGCGATGAGGTGGGGCAATTCTGCGATTGTTGCCGGAATGCATCTCGAAGCCGGAGATTTGGGATATGGAGAAAGATCGTTCGATCCGGGGAGATTCAGGGATTGGAAAGCATCCGCTCATGCTGAAAACTGAACGTTTGACGTCTGATGCAAGCGGCCTATGCCGCGCCGCCGCTTTGCTGCGGGACGGCGAGCTTGTCGCCTTCCCGACCGAGACCGTTTACGGTCTCGGCGCGGATGCAACCTCTGCGGCAGCTGTCGCCGCCATCTATGCCGCAAAAGAACGCCCCCGCTTCAATCCGTTGATCGCCCATGTACCGGATCTGGAGGTTGCGCAACGTCAGGCGGTTTTCAGCCCGCTGGCGTTGATGCTGGC
>JAVBRX010000158.1:0-9123 GCA_031547465.1 Microvirga sp.
GAAGGCGCGACCAAGGCCCGTCATGTCAATTACATCACTGATCCGTTTCTACCCACGCGCCCGTGAAGGCGCGACGGTTACACCTTAACAGACTGGCATCACGATAGAAATATCGTCCGAAGTGCGAAGTATGGTCTGCAAGCGTGGCATGGTGGTCGTTCGGAATGCACTGTTGCTGTGTTTGGCTTCGGTTTCAATGGAATCTGGCCGGTGCGAAATCTGCGGGGTTTTTGGGCACGCTTCGGGTTCGCGCAATACGCATGTGGCGTTCCAGTGGCTTGGGTCAGATAATCAAGGTGCCACCAAGATCGAGGGCCGGTTTGGCACCGATATGTTCTACACGTCGCTGCCAGTTCGCGCCAAGGTGGTAATAGCGCAGGCTGTCGCATTCAGGGTCAATAATGCTTTCGAGCCGCGCTTTGAGAGCAGTCCATTGTGCCGGATTCACCTCGATTTCGAAAACCGAGAATTGCACACGTTGCCCGTAATCACGGCAGACTTTCGCGATGCGCCGCAATCTACCACCTCCCCCAGCCTCCGAGGTGTTCACATCATAGGTAACCAGAACCATCATGGCAATGTACCTTCCCCTGCGATCTCATTTCCAGAACCATGGCGGATAGGCATCAAGGTCGCCGCGCAGATGGCGAGCGAGGAGCTGAGCCTGAAGGTGGGGGACAAGGCCGAGCGGCGCAGTTTCCTCCAGGAATGGATGCTTCTTCTCCTGTTTCTTGCGCTCCTGCCAGGCAGTAAGGAGCGTCTTGCGACCTTCTTCCGTGAATAGAACGGCACCGCCATCCCGGCTCTCGAAATCTTTCGTCCGCAACTGCCGCCTGTTGACAAGCGAAAGAGCCAGCCGGTCGGCAAGGATCGGGCGCAACTCTTCCATCAGGTCAAGGGCGAGGCTTGGCCGCCCCGGACGGTCGCGGTGCAGGAAGCCGACTGCCGGATCGAGGCCGACCCCTTCGGCAGCGGCACGGCAATCATGGGCCAGCAGGGCATAAAGGAACGAGAGAATGGCATTAATCGGATCAAGCGGCGGGCGGCGCGAGCGACCATTGAAGCGCATTTCGCTATCCGGCGACCGGATAAGGAAGTCGAAAACACTGAAATAGAGGTTGGCGGCCTCGCCCTCCGCGCCGCGCATTTCATCAAGGGTGAGATTGGCCCGGGAAACCTTTTGCAGGATGAAGGCAAGCCGCCCGACGACATGCTCGATCCGTCCTTTGGCATCCGCAGCCAGTTCTTCTCCATAATCGCGCAAGCTGCGCATCAACACGGCCCGCTGGTTGGCAACCTTGCCGAGCACCAGGCTGCGCACGATTTCTTCCGGTTCATCGCTGGTTTTATATTGAGCACGTCGCAGCAAGACATTGCCGGTGACAGGCCCCTCAATGCGGGCCTGAAAGCGTCCGGTCCGGTCGAACAGCGCAAGCGTGATGCCAGCCGCCGCACATGCGCCGATCAGCGCAGGCGAAAGATAGATGGCGCCGAAGACAATCACCGAGCCGATCATGTGCAACGGAAGGCGAGCCCGTTCCGCACCCTCGATCTCGGCCACGAGGTTTTCGCCATCCTTCCTGAGGCTGGTGCCCTCTGTCGTGACATAAATCGTGTTGAGCAATTTTTTCATGGAACAGAATCTTCAGGAATGACATCGTCTTCGAGAAACATCGTGAGTTTCCGTGCCCGCCAAGCCCGCACCGAGTGCGCCATCGCCTTGGGTTGGCAAAGCTCCAGCAGCGAACAGGCCCGGCAACGATCCGCCTTGTAAACTGCCTTTGGTGTGCTGCGCGATGCGAAGACCCTCCGCAGGGCCGCTATCGCCTCCTCGGTCTGGCGGCGCAATTCGGTATCAAAGGAAACGGCGACACGCCGTTTCGTCTCACCATAGAACAGTGCGCCCTCCGGCACCGCCCGACCCGTCATCTCTTCGAGGCAAAGGGCCTGAGCGCAAAGCTGGACCTCATCGGCACGGTGCAGCTTCGGCTTCCCCCGCTTGAATTCCACGGGATACGGCGTTTCATCGCCGCCATTCGCGGGAAACTCCACGAGATCGGCGACACCGGCAATGCCGAGTCGTTTCGATGCGATGACCAGTGCTGTCTCCCGGCGCATACCGCGCCCGCTGCGGCTCCCCGGTTTGTCGGAAACCTCGTGCATGACACGGCCCTCGGCAGTGAGGCGGTTTTCCTCCCAAAGCCGTTCGAGGTGAATGAGCGCCGCCTGCCGCAGGCAGTAAACGGCATGCTGGAGCGCCGACAACGGGATCGGGTCGGCGTCCAGTTCGTCCGCTTGCGGCCTGGCGGCAACCGTTGCCATGGCCGCTATAGCCGCTCGATGATCTCGACCTGCGCCGGCAATTCTTTCCTGTCGATTTCAATCGCATAATCCGTGAAAGCGCGCGCCGGTGGATAATTATCGAGCCGATTGTCGATTTTGCGAGAAACACCGTCGATGTTGCGGCAAACTTTCACCCGGTCGAACAGGCTATGGGCCGGAACATTGCCGAGGGCATCGGCATGCTTGAAAACAATCAGCTTGCGTGTCGCCATCTCGCCACGCGCCGCCGAACGGTCATGCTCGAACATGGCCGTCAGTGCGTTAAAGAACAGGTCGAGGTCGGCACTGGTGAAATTGGTGCGTTCGGCGAGCTTCGCCGAGATGAAACCGTGGGCGCGATAAAGGCCGTAGGGCACGATATATTTGCGGCCCATGGTACGGTTGTCGGTACGATCCGTCCCTTCCTCGCTGCCGTCCTGCTGCTTTTTCTTTTCAGCCTCGTTGGTGGCCGCCATGCGGGTGATGGAGATCTCCTGCGGCACGATCGGCTCAACGGAATTGGCGAAGGTCATCTGGATCGGCCCACGCACCTGGCCGCAATTGATACCGGTAGACATGACTGCACCGAAGGTGCGCACATCGAAGAAGTTCTTGCACATGAAATCGCGTAGCGCGCGCGCTTCCTCGTCGCCCTTCGGGTTGAGCTTGGGCTCTCTCTTCGCCTTGGCGTCATCCGGGCGCAGGGCAAGATAAGCCTTGCGGTGCTGTTCGTTGAGAATCGCCCCTTCCTTGACATAGATGTTGAAGCCGGGTTCGCCTTCCTTCGCGAACTCCACGTAATTGCGCACCTTGCGCTTGAGGCTCACGTCCGAAACGAGGCCGTTATTGGTTTCCGGATCAAGGCGCGGCAGGTTGCCGGCATCTGGATCGCCATTGGGGTTGCCCTTCGAGACATCGAACAGGAGCACGAAATCGTAACGGTTGGTAAGAATGGTCATTATTCTATCTCCTGCGCGGCGGAACCGGGTTCGGATTTCGAGAAGAATGCATTGCGCTGATGGTAATAGCCAAGAGCGAACAGGGCCTGTTCATCTGTCGCCAGCGATGTGGGGAATGGATCGGCAGCGGGGTCCATGAGTTCGAAAATACCGCTGATGGCTTTTTCGAGATTGACCTTCAAACCCGGCTTCTGTTTCCCGACCTTGGACAGGTGGTTCATTGAGCCATTGCTGAGCAACGGAAAAACCTTGCGCGGCTGTACCGATGCGGAGCCATAGAATTTATCCCGAATGGTGGCGTTGATAGTGCGCCCGAGCGCAGCGCCCTGAATCTGCTCATAGGTGGCAAACAGCCGCCCGAGCAGGTAGCCCTTGTTCCTGTTGTCCTGGTCGAGAGACACGGGAGCCTCCTTGTCTTTTCCGAAATTGCGAATGAGCAGCGCGCGCAGGATGGCGACACGCAAAGCATTGACCTCTTTATCGGCTCGCATGCGCATCAGCACGCTAGAAAGCAGGGTCATGGGGTAACGGGTGCCGGTCAGGATGGTGCGCATCCATTCCCCGGCCAGATTTGACGGAATGTTTTCCCGTTTGCCGAGCACGGCCACTTCGATGAGATAGCGCCACAGGGACGGGTATGGCTCGCGTGGTGGCGGCTCAATGGCCATGTCCTGCACGAATCGCTGGTAATTCTTCGCCAGCGTTCCGAAATCGTCCTCGAACCAGAAGCGGATCGACAGGCGCGCCGCATTGGGCGCAAGGCCGAGAACGTTGAACCGCACCCCTGCTGCAAGATCCGGCGCAATGTCCTTCACAGCACTTGCCCAAACGACGCCTTTGCGGACCCGCTCGAGAATGGTGGCGATTTTCTGTGCTTCCACCGCCTCGTCGACCCCGCTTTCCTCGCCCATTATGCCCTGGAAGATGCTCTCGGCATCCCGCGCGGTTTCGGCTTTCGAGGCGTCGGCCCAGAATACGGTCGAGGCATCGCCGATCTGGATGCGGTTGCTGCGCCCTGCCAGGAACGTATTAAGCACCGTGGTGTATTTGAAGGCGGCAAGTTCGGAAACCGGCGCGTTAGCACCCTGTTCATGCCCATAAGAAGCAAAGGCTTCGAGATTGAACGAAACGATGGAAGCCCCCGAAGATTGTGCACCCCATACGCCTTTGATGGCCGGGTGCAATTCCGCTATCGGCGCATGTGTTCCCGTGACGAGGCAGATGGCCCCTTTGCGCTCCTCCGCTCCGTTCATGCTATCCCAAAGCGCCTTTGCCGCCGGGCGTTCATGCAGGTAGCGGCTCAACCGCTCACTTTCCAAGGCAAAGACCACGTTCTGGTCTTTCATGTCCTCTGGCCATAGCGGCCCTTGAAACTGCTCCGGTGTCCAGGCGGTCAGGAACAACGCCAAAGCCCGCAATCCCGGATCGTCGGTATTGCCGAACATGTCGAGATGTCGCTTGATGAAAGCGGCATGTTCCTCGGCGGTGCGCTTGCCCTCGCCTGCCGTAAGGCCAAGAACATACGATGTCTTGTCCCACAGAAAACAGGGCGCAATACCAGACGTACGCTTGGGTGGTTGTGGCACTTGCAATGCTTTTGGTTGTTTTTTCTTGCCCGTAGCAGCTTGGTCATGCAAGGCGATGACGGAAGCCACAGTGCCGTTTTCGTTGAGAGAGATGGCATAGCCGATTTTCGCAATCGCATACCCCACCGGAGAAATCCCCGGGATGCGATCGTATGCCTTGACGAGAGAAGCCAGAATGCTCATCGCCGGATCTCCGCGGAATCGGGGGGCGGCACCTTCATGACACCGTTATCGAGGAGGGCGTGGAAAAACAGCGAAGGCCGCAGCGTCGCATCGTGGTCGATATCCCATAACATGAAGCCGAGATCGCGCGGCTGGCCGAAGCCGAGTTCGGCTGTTCTATGCTCTGGTTCCGGTTTCGGCAGGGGCACATCCGGCTCGATCAACTCAAATCGGGCGGCGAATTCCCGTGTGCCAAGACAGGGTTGGTGAAAACACTGGCCATTGCGCGCCCGGCGGTTGAACATATCGAGATGCTTGCCCGGATTATCGGACGGACCGGCCTTTTCCGTGAGTTCGAAATGGGCGACGATCAGATAGGAGACATCGACAAGCACGGTAGCGGCACGCTGCTGCCGGTCTTCATCGGCCAGAAGCTGCAACCCTTCGAGAGAACCACGATTGAGCGCTGTCTTGACCTTGCCCGCTGGAACCTTGCTACCAACCTCGTTGCGGCGGATGGACTGAAAACGAACAGGATTCAGCACATGAATGGCATCGATCACCCAGCGGATGGCCGGCTTCCAATGGATTGCTTCAAGGATGCCACGCGCGGCAGAAGGGGGCATCACTTCATAGGAGACACGCTCGACCTTCATCTCCGGGCGTGTAAAACAGGCGTATTGACCAGAGACCAGTAGACAAATCCCATGCGCCATAGTTAACGACCTTTTATTCAGATAAATTATTTTATGATACGGCCTGCGGGGGCATCAATAGGGCATGACACCCCCGCGCACCTTTTCACACATAAACATCAGCAAGGTTTCTACCCGCACCAAGAAAAGCTTATCGTTTTTTGAAACGCCACTTTGCCTTGATGTCAATTGCAGACAGTTTATCGATGCGGATTATAATCCAGTATAATATAATTATAACCCAACATGATAAATATGAGCCCACATTTTTCTCCACTGAGAGCCGCTGCCACAGCTATACTCATATCGAAAGACTTAAGTAGAGTCAACATAACATCTGCAAGGAAGTTACGTTTTAGGAATCACTCAAGCACCTCAGCTGCCTCATCCTGAAAAGGAGTACGGCCAATGGCTTTCCGGCGGGACTGGCCCAGAACCTCACCCTCAGAAGATCATGTCTTCACTCGCCAAATAATCCGGATCCTCCCACAATAACCCGATCTCCGGTGTGTAAAGCTTGTCGTAGCCGAGCACGGCAAACTGGTCCCCACGGATGCTCTCGGCCGCGAAATATACGTGCCCGCTTTTGATGAGCGCCGCCCGTGCCCTGGGCGGGGTCTGGACGATATAAGGTTGCAGCTTGCGGGCAAGCGCGCCGGAGGGAATGTTTTCGATGGCGAGATCCTTCACAAGTTTGCGGGCCGTATCGTCGGCAGCAACAATCACCGGCTCCATACCGTTCTCGATCATACGGAATTTTTCCGCTGCCGTGCGGTAGGCAAAAACCGTCTCGGGCAGACTCAAACGGAAGCAGCTCCAGATATCGTTTTCATCTAACCCGCTTCCCTTGAGCCAGTAGGTTTCCCTGAAAAACGCCTCTATTGCCGCAAGTGACAGGAAATTATCGTGACGGTCGGCAACCCGGTTCATGGCAGCGCTCAGGGGCCGGATTGCCGGTGGCGGCGCATAATCCGGCGCGGTGAAAACCGTGACAATGCTTTCCGCCAAGGACCGTTTGCCCTCTCGATTGCAGCGCCCGGCGGCCTGCACGATCTGATCGAGGCCTGCCTCAGCCCGCCAGACTTTCGGGAAATCGAGGTCGACGCCGGCTTCTACCAGCGATGTCGCGATCACCCGGCAAGGTTGCTTGTCGTGCAACCGTTTCCGGATATCCGCCAGGATCATGCGGCGATGCGCGGCATATTGACGGGTCGTCAGATGCAGGAGGCCATTGAGGCCAGCCTCCTTAGCATGCCGGTAAAGCGCCAGCGCATGCCGACGGCTGTTGACGATGACAAGCCCCTGGCTCTCCCCGGCAAGTGCCGCCACCAGGGCCGCATTGTTCATCTCACCGGCACGGCGCACCTGTACACGGGCCAGTTTGCGCGCCAGTTCAGCCGGTTCCGGAGCCAGTTCGCGCCCGGCAAGCGGCAGGCCCATCGGAAGCGCCTTGAACTGTTCGTTGTCGCGAAAATGATTCTCGTCCAGAGCCGGTTGGGTTGCGGTGCACAGCACGATGGTGCAGCCATAATGCTCGGCCAGCTCCCGTAGCGCCCAGGTCGCCGGAGCGGCGAGCGGCAGCGGCAAAGTCTGCGCTTCATCGAGAATGACGATGCTGCCGGCGATGTTGTGCAACTTGCGGCAGCGCGAGGTTTTGGCCGCGAACAAGCTTTCGAACAATTGCACATTGGTGGTGACGACGACGGGAGCGGCCCAGTCTTCCATTGCCAGGCGAAGCTTGTCCTTATCTGCTCTACGGCTGTCGGCATCGCACGGTGTGGCGGATTTTTTCTCCTCACCCTCAATCGAGGAATGGTGTTCCAGCACGATTTCCCGGCCCGGCTGCTCTCCCAGCGCCTTACGAAACACCTGTGCCGTCTGGTCGATGATGGCGGTGAACGGCGCCGCATAAATGATGCGCCGCAACGTGCCATGCGCCTGCGCATGGTCGAGCGCGAAAGCGAGCGATGCCAGGGTCTTGCCGCCGCCGGTCGGCACTGTCAGGGTGAAAAGCCCCGGCGCGATCTTTGCCTGGGTGCGCACATGCGTGAGAATATCCTGCCGCAGTGCCTGGATGGGGTTCGAGGCGTCGGGGCCGTTCGGGCGCAACCCTTGCATATGATGCCCGAACGCCTCGACAAGCTCCGGCAGGATGGATTGCAGCGCTGGCCATTCTCGCTCAGCCCTCGGGCCTTTATAAAAGTGTTCCGTTTCCTTGTAATCGGCATCGACGAGGCAGGAAAAAATCATCCGCCCAAGAAAAGCCAACGTGAAACAGAGGCGGTTCTTGTCTGCCTTTTTCATGAAATCTGGCACGAGGTTGGTTAGATCCGGGGCGATCTCTTCTCTCCAGATCGGATCGAGTGTTTTATCGGAGAAGTTTTTCAACCGCTCGGATAGGCTTGAATATCCCTCTCCCAGCTTATCGGGCAGACCTGCATGGTGCCCGGCAATGGCATACGCCAGAAGCTGCGCCATGATTTTTTCATCAATCCTGTTTGCCAGCACCTCGGCGACAGCCGCGCCCGCTGTCGAATGATCGACCCGTTCCCTGGCACCGTTGAGCCGCGCCTGAAAAGCCAGCGTATATTTGCCGAGATCATGCAGAAGCCCGGCCTGATGCGCCGCCCGTGCGGCACCGAACGGTTCCGCAAATTCCGCAGCGAGGCAGGCAACTTTTTTGAGATGATCTTTTAATAGCTGCCAGTTTATGCGGCTTGGATCAGTGGTTGAGTGAGCGTAATAAATGTTTTCGAGTTTTAACTCATCCATAATTCTTCCATTCTATCTCATTATATTTAAACATCGCTAGCTTCTCTTTCATGTCCTAAAATTGAACCTGGCCCGATCCCGCATATTGGGGGGCCTGTTTCCCAGACTCAGTCGCTTGTTAAATTTAATGGCATTCCTATTGCTGTTGTTGGAGATATATGTTCCTGTATTGTGGGCGATCCTGATAAAATCGTGACAGGATCCTCCGTTGTTAAGATCAATGGTAGGTCTGTCGCGAGGATGGGAGATAGAACAATCCATGGTGGGGTTATTGTCCAAGGGTTGGCTTGTATCATGGTCGAATGACGTCAGGTGTTCAACCTTGACGTGGAACTGGTGTCGGAGCGCGGCAACCTTGATCTGACGCTTAAACCGGCCCTGCACCGGCTCTCTCTCACCTCGGATTGCCGGATCTTCCAGAACCGCAGCGTGCCGCAGATTCTGGAAACGCTTCTCTCCGAGAACGGGGTCGGCGATTACCGGCTCGATCTCGCCAATGCGCGGGCACCAAGAGAATTCTGCGTTCAGTACCGGGAGACGGATCTGGCTTTTGCCGAGCGGCTGATGGCCGAGGAAGGCATTCATTATTACCACGAACACCGCGCCGACGGGCACCGGCTGGTGCTT
>JAVBRX010000174.1:0-5245 GCA_031547465.1 Microvirga sp.
CGGGTATCCGGGAGCCTGACGATAGGGGCGTCCGGTTCGAGCGAGAGTTCCTGGACGCACGGGGATATTTCATCTGGAACGGAGATCGCTGCCGGGGGAGATCTGCTGATTGTTGCGGGTCGCGATGTTCATATGGAAGGCACGCAGGCGGCTTCCGGCAACGATATGGCGGTGGTCGCGGGGCGGGATATCCTGATTGAAAGCGCGCAATCGACGATGCAGTCCGGGTCGGACAGCACAAGCTGGAATGTGTCGATCGGGCTTGGGGCGAGCGCTGGAACGGGCGGATATTCAGGCATCGGCGTCCAGGTGAATGCGGGTTTTTCGACGTCTGAGAGCGACAGTTGGGGAATCGAACAGAATAATTCGCATTTGAAAGCGGGCGGGACGCTGGCGCTTGTCGCGGGGAACGATCTGACGCTTGCCGGAGCGGTTGTGTCCGGGCCTGATCTTCTGATTGATGTCGGCAACGATCTGACGGTGCAGTCGCGTCAGGATACCGGGCATTCGGAAGGTTCGTCGTTTTCGGTCGGCGGCTCGCTGACGGTCGGGGCCGGGGTTTCGGTGTCGGGGAATGTCGGTGGCGGGTTGTCGGAAAGCGATGTCGCCTGGGTGCGTGAGCAAAGTGGAATTTACGGCAGCGACAGCGTCGACATTCATGTCGGCAACCACACGCAGATCGATGGGGCATACATCGCTTCGGGCGGCGATCTTCGCCTTGATACGGGGACGCTCGGGTTCACGGATATCGAGGATCACGATACCGGTTCGTCGTTTGACGTGTCGTTTGGCGGTTCGTATTCGGACGGGAAGGACAAGGATACGCCGTGGCCGTGGCTCAAGGGAGGCTCTGGTTCCGGGGGAGGGGAGCAGACGGCGGACAAGCAGGATGCCTCGCCGCGCAATCCGGTGAGCGGCGAGAAGAACAATGTCAGCGTCTCCGGTTCGTTTGAGAACCACGACAGGGAGCAGATCAACCGGGCGACGATCACGGACGGAACGATCACGATCCGTAACGGCGATGCGCAGGCTCAGGACGTGGCTCACCTGAACCGGGATCTGGACCTGCGTCAGGAAATCACCCGGGACGACAAGGCCGGGGTGGATTTCTATGCCTCCTCGGATTCGCTGAATACGCTCGCGCATATCGATCAGGCGGCGCCCCAGGTTCTCAGGGAGTTTGCGAAGCGTTTTTATGAGTTGCAGGCCATGGGCGATGCCCTGGCGGGCATTGTGGGCGATGCGATCACGGACGGCAAATATTCGCGCGAGCAGATAGCCGAACTGCAAAGCCAGTTGAACGCCTGCCTCGGCGGTGGCGGCAGGCAGGGGTTCAACCTGATGGATCTGTTTGTCACGCCGGCCTATGCGGCCCCCGGCCCCGGCTCGTGCGATGCGGCAGTGATCAGGAAGGCTCTCGACTTCCTTCAGAACAACATGGAGCGGATCGTCAGGAAGGCGCAGGAGGATCTTGCGAACCCCGAACTGAACCGGGCGGCGCTTGCGGGCGATCTGGCGGCGCTTCTGCAACTCAAGCAATCCATACAGGCTCTGGAGGATTGTGTTGCGTATGTCAGGCAGCTGGAAGGTGGTCTTGAGGCCAATCGATATGTTTATGGTTCGCGGTTAGCTGTCGATGCGGGCGAAACGTTTTCGCTGAACCCTGTGGCGGTCCAGCGGCGGCTCGATCGCTTGAACGAACTCGAAGCTTTGTCTGAAACCCGCTCCCTGACGGCGTCGGAGCAAGGGGAACTCGATCAGTATCGGGAGATGGTTGCGCGGGATAACAAGTATCTCGAACTGGCGACGCAGGATCCCCGGTACCAGGCGGAGCTTGCGGTTATCAGCGATCTGAAGGCCTCGGAAGGGTATCTTCTTGCGAGCCGGACGCTGGCGGAGCAGCGTGTTGCCATTGCATCGATCAATGCGCTTTATACGCTTGTCGACAACGAGGTGCCCAACAAGGGTCGTCACGCCATGGGAGTGCTTCGCGCCGCTGGCGGCCTTGCGATGGCGCTTGTTGGCCTGGGTGCGGAGGCTGAGAGCGCCGGTCTGAGCACCGCCGCGGTGGTTCTCGGGGCGGATGAGTTTGTGGTTGGAATTCGGCAGGCGATCTCCGGGCTTCCCGAGGATTCGTCCTCTTACCTCTTGCTCAAGGCATCGTGCGAAGCCGCCAGAATGTCGGATTGCGCGACCAAGGCAGGGATTGTAGAATTCGCCGTCAAAGCCGCCGTCGCATTCCAGTCGTCAAGAGTAGCTGCAAGCGGCGGGAAAGGAGGTTCTGCTGCCGGAGCCGCGGATGATGTTGTCGCCACAAGGGGAACATTCGACTTCTCTACAAGTGGTAGTGGAACCCATCTGACGCGAACAACGTCAATTAATGGTACAGACATTCGAATAAACAGCGGTCATGCATATAACAGAACACATTCAGGTGGAGATGTTTCGCAAATCGGGACCATGGATGAGATCGAAACGGCAATTTTGAATGATATTTCGTCAAATTCGAGACTGAATGGCCTTACGGGAACTGGCAATCAGCATATGATTCAGGTAAATGGCCGGACAATCATTTACGAGCTATCGGATACGCCTGTTGGGCCGGTTCTAAGCAATTATTATCCTCCCAGCCCATGAGTATGAATATGCTTGACGCTTGCATTAAAACATTTGCGGAGCTTGAAAAAAGCTGTGCAACCGACGAACGAGTTTGGAGCGAGGCCGTAGAGAACTTTTACCAAGCACTCAACGCCGAAGATGTGAGATCAAATCTTGAAAGTGCTGTACTCGACAAGAGGAGCTGGTATCTGCCAATAGAATGCAAATTCAAACTGTTAGAGAAAGCAAAAGCAGCTGGCTGTGATTCTTTTGAATTTTGGAAAGATTATTACAAATACAAGGCTACCTATATGGAACCTGACGACCCAGATCGACCGTTTTATCTGGAAATGGCAAACGGTAAGTATTTGTAGCCGACCCACATCTTTTGTCAGAAAGATGTAGCTGAGATGCCTCGGCGTCGCACCTGATCCGAACTCTTCTTGCGCTGCTGTTTGCGGCATTCGGATCACTTGCGGCTGTGCGGCGTCAACGCCTATTGGACAGAATTGGCGTTGACGCCGCACAGGTTTACCCAAGCCAATGCAGATTTTGATGCGCTTAATCCTATGAATGTGAGGGCTATCAATGTTTCATCCGGTGGAACTGGACGTGTTGGTACACTCCCAGATGGCCGTACAATTATCGTTCGAGAGAGCAGCCAAGGCACTAACGGGCAAGTTGGGTCGCCTACTATCGAAGTGCAGGGCGGAACCGGCGGAGGCTCAAATGCCAGATTTAAGATTAGGTACTGATTATGTCACAGAGATCATACAAACCACTGCACGTGTCGTTCGAGTTGCCAAAAGCAGTTACTGTGGTTGGGCTACATCACGACTTTGAAGGGTTCAGGATATTGCTTGAAGAATTCTCTTCACCGCCAACATTTAGGCGCTTCAAAATATCCTTCTCTTCTACACCTTTTTCTATGCGGATGATTGATGAAGGTGATTATTTGACAACCGGAAGGGCCGGAAGCGGAGTGCTCTCGGAGGTTTATGGCTCGGAATATCTTGAGTGGTTTCATCACGAGAGCCAGAAGGTCCGCGCAGGACAAAATCTGAGGCACTATGCAATATACTCAATTAATGGGTGCTTCGATATTATACATTCGGAGGAACCAGAAATCTGTGAACTGTGAAAATGGCTCTTTTGTGTCTTCGTCGCTGATCACTCTCCTGCTCCCTCTTCCTCGGGTATCTGAAACTTTTCCATTCTGACGGGGCAGAAGTATTTTTCTGTTGCGTCCTGGATGGGTTTTGCGCTCCCTGCGTGTTTGCACCAGTAGGCGTCGTCGTCATTGCGGATGAACTGGACGGCGTCCTGGAAACCGATCTTGCCGAGGCTTTGCTTGGCCCAATAAACGGCCCCGGTGCCTGCGAGGATTGCGGCGATTGCCATCCCTGCGGTGAGGGTGGCGAAGTCCCATTTTGAGCGTCCGGCATGTGCCTCGATGCGGGACGCGATCTGCCACAGCCCCCGGTTTGCGGTCTCGGCCTCTGCGGTTGTGTCCTTGAGCTTTACGGCGAGTTCGGCGGCCTGCCGTGCGGCATCATGGGAGATCCTGACGGCCTTTGCGAAGTGATCAGGGCAGCCAGAATGTCGGATTGCGCGACCAAGGCAGGTGTCGTAGAATTCGCCGTCAAAGCTGCCGTCGCATTCCAGTCGTCAAGAGTAGCTGCAAGCAGCGGGAAGGGAGGTTCTGCTGCCGGAGCCGCGGATGATGTTGTCGCGCCAAATAGGGTTATCCCCGACGGGGTGTCCTTTGGTCGGAGCTCCAACCAAGATTATCATGTTTGGCGTCATGTCGAAGGTGAGCTTGGTATGAGCCGCCAACGTGTCCAAGCTGCAGTGGTGGCTGACCTGCCACCAGTCGCCGATCTTTCCTCTGGCCTCAACGTGCGCTTTGTGAACGTTGATGGTGTCCGGCTACAGTATAACGCTTTCAAACTGCCAGATGGTACAGTGAATATAGGACGGATTCATGCGGCAGATTGATCCCAGAGAGGAAAGACTTATTGCTTTCTTAGCGCTAGTCGGTGGCGTGCAGCTTTCTTTGCCTGCCAAGCAACGTGTCTGGGTGGTGAACCCAGAGATGGGTTCGATTCGCGCTGATTATTGCCCTACGGGTTGTCGCGTACGCTCCGTTGCTTCCTACGAATTTGCAGATTACGATGAAGTTCCCATTATTGCCACCTTGCTCCTCACGGAAAATGGGCGCTTCGGGGAACTCGACTTTTGGAAAGTCAATGATGAACCCATCATTAGCTGGCCAGTCGCACCTTCTTAATGATCCTTCAGCTCCACACCTTCCTGACGGGCCTGTTGGCGCTGCTTCTGGTGCTTGCGTCTGTAGGCGCAAAACCCGTGTTGGGGGGATATCAGCTTTTTGGCGTGGCCGTATCGGGGCATCAGGCCGCGCTCACCGATCTGAAGGCCTCGGAAGGGTATCTTCTTGCGAGCCGGACGCTGGCGGAGCAGCGTGTTGCCATTGCATCGATCAATGCGCTTTATACGCTTGTCGACAACGAGGTGCCCAACAAGGGTCGTCACGCCATGGGGGTGCTTCGCGCCGCCGGCGGCCTTGCGATGGCGATTGTTGGCCTGGGTGCGGAGGTTGAGAGCGCCGGTCTGAGCACTGCCGCGG
>JAVBRX010000130.1:0-10141 GCA_031547465.1 Microvirga sp.
TCGACGCGATCGACGGCGTCGGCCCGACCGTGGTCGAGGCGCTGCTGCAGTTCTTCGCCGAGGAACACAATCAGGAGATGCTGGCGCGGCTTCTGGCGCAGGTGACGCCGCAGCCTCTGGAGGCAGTGGCGTCGTCGAGCCCGGTCGCCGGCCAGATCGTCGTCTTCACCGGGGCGCTGGAGCGCATGACCCGCGACGAGGCCAAGGCGATGGCGGAGCGACTCGGGGCAAAGGTTGCCGGATCGGTGTCGAAGAAAACCGATCTCGTGGTCGCCGGGCCGGGTGCAGGCTCGAAACTGGACAAGGCGCGGGAATTCGACATCGAGATTCTGGATGAGGACGGCTGGTTGACGCTGGTCAGGTGATGGTGGAAGCCGGGGTTACCCAACCTTCCCGTCGGGTTTACACTTCTGCGGGCTGGACAAGGCCGAAAGCTCGCCCCAAGATCATGCGATGGGTTGCATTTCCAGTTTTCCGTGTGCGATTCGCTAGCCGCTTCCTTTGCAAGGTTTTCTTGCCAACAAAGAGCTTCTGCATTCATCATGGCCCGGTTTCAAAGTTTTAGTGAAAAATCCAGCCCCTCTCAGAGCGCTCCGCGCATCGCCCTGTTGCGCGCAGCGCTGGCGCGGTTGAATTATGACGGCTTTGTCGTGCCGCGGGCCGATGAGCATCAATCGGAGTACGTTCCGGAAAATGCCGAGCGGCTGGCATGGCTGACGGGCTTCACCGGATCGGCGGGTGTCGCCGTGGTGTTGAAGGACAAGGTGGCGCTGGTGGTCGACGGGCGCTACACCGTGCAGGCACGGGAACAGACCGATCCGGCAATCGTCACTCCGGTAGCGTTGATGGAGACGAGCGCCGAGGAATGGATCGCTGCCAACCTGCCGAAAGGGGCGACGCTCGCTTACGATCCGTGGCTGCATACTGCCGACGGATTTGCCAGGCTGGAGAAAGCGGTGACGAAAGTAGGGGGCAAGCTCGTTGCCGTCGATGCCAATCCGGTCGATACGATCTGGATGGATCGTCCTGACGCACCGCAGGCACCAGTACGTCCGCATCCACTTGAATATGCCGGGGAAAGCGCTGGGGACAAACTTGCCCGCATCCGCACCAGACTGGGCGATGAGACATGCGATGCGCTGCTGGTGTCGGATCCGCACAATCTCGCCTGGGCGTTCAATTTGCGCGGAGGCGACGTTTCTCATACGCCCCTGCCGCTCGGGTATGCCCTGATCCCGCGCGAAGGCCGCGCCAGCCTGTTCTTCAATCCGGCAAAGCTCACCAGCGAGGTCGGAGCAGTCATCGGTGCGCTGGCCGATAGCCTCGCCCCCGAGGCGATGGGACCGGCGCTCGATGCTTTGGGACGGAAGGGCGCAAAAGTCCGCATCGACAGCGCTACCGGCGCAATCGCCCTTGTCCGGCGTATCGAATCGGCGGGAGGTATCGCCGATGTCGGCGCGGATCCGGTTGGACTGATGAAGGCAGCGAAAAATTCCATTGAGCGCGAGGGCGCACGCCGGGCGCATCACCGCGATGGCGTGGCGATGGCACAATTTCTCGCCTGGCTGGACAGGGAAGCACCGAAAGGGACGCTTACCGAAATCGCCGCCGTCGAGGCGCTGGAAGCATTCCGTGTCGGCACCGGGGCATTGAAGGATGTGTCGTTCCCCTCGATTTCCGGCGCGGGACCGAATGCGGCGATGCCGCATTACCGGGTGAGCAACAAAAGCAACCGCCGGATCGGCATGAACGAAATCTACCTGATCGATTCCGGCGGACAATACGAGGACGGCACCACCGACATTACCCGCACGATCATCGTCGGCGAGGGAACGGCGGAAATGCGGGACCGCTTCACCCGAGTACTCAAGGGTGTCATTGCCCTCAGCCAGGCGGTGTTTCCGAAAGGAACCAGCGGCGCACAGCTCGATACCCTGGCGCGACAATTCCTGTGGCAAGCCGGGTTCGAGTTTGATCACGGCACCGGCCACGGCGTCGGCAGCTACCTGTCGGTGCATGAGGGGCCGGGGCGCATCGCCAAAACCGGTACGGTGCCGCTAGAGCCGGGGATGATCCTGTCCAACGAGCCGGGCTATTACAAGGCCGGACATTTCGGAATCCGCATCGAGAACCTGCTGCTGGTGGAAAAACGCGATATTCCCGGCGCGGAGCGTGAGATGTACGGGTTCGAGACGCTCTCTTTCACCCCTATCGACCACCGGCTGATCGAACCGGCGCTGATGAGCGTGGAAGAGATCGCCTGGCTGGACAATTACCATGCAACTGTTGACCGCCTGCTGGCCGGGGAGGTCGATGCGCAGACCTCCGCCTGGCTCAAGGAAGCGACGAAACCCCTCGGAAAATGACTTTTCAGAGGGGCACGATTTCTCAAAAGTTGTAGCGCAGGCCACTTGTGAAGGAGACACCGGAGATACCGGCATCGCCGATCTTGTGTCCGTAGGCACCATCGGCATAGAGCGACAGGTTTTCCGACAGGATGGCGTTGACGCCGATGCCGCCTTCGAGGGTGGTGCCGAAACGCCCAAGCTGGAACGTGTCGCCGAAAAACACGGAGCCGCCGCTCGAGAAGGCATGGATCACGTTCGCCTTGGCATAGAGCGTGAACAGCTTCTCCGTATCGGTGCGGATGCTCTTCGTCAGCCGGGCGCCGAGGCGGCCCGTGACCTGATCCTGATTGCCGAGCGCCACTGCGAACCCGTCAACATCGCGTTCGTGATCGAACATCAGCCGCTGGTAAATCAATTGCGCCTGCGGCTCCAGTGTCAGGCCGGAACCGAACTGGAACGGATAGCCTGCCTCAAGTGAGGCGGCGAAGCTCGTTCCCTTCAGGTCTGCCGTTCTGCCGCGTGCCATGGTCGAGACCTTGCCGTCGAACGCACCGAACGAGACGATGCCGTCTGCATAAAAGCCGCTGCCATGTAACCAGGTGGCATGACCGGAAATCGACCAAGTGTCGGCCTCGCCCTGCGGGGCATATACGACGTTCTTTGGGTCGAACGACAGGAAACCGACCGAACCGGCAATGCCGAAGCGGGTGACGCTTGCCCCGTTCTCGAAGGCAAAGAGATTGCCGCCGAGTTGCATCGCCGCGTAGTCGATATCGGCATCATAACCATAGGTATAGGCATTGCGGTTCGAGCTGTAATCGTACCTGCCGCCATAGGCGCGAGCAAAAAACTCGCCGGTTCCGGCATTGCGGCCTGCAACCCGGTTATCGCGGATTTCACCGAGGCGACGATGCAGGTTGGCGATATCCTGCAATCCGGACTGGAACAAGGCAGCCGGCGCGGTCAAATAGGCCGCCACCTGCGGCACCACCGCCCGCACAGGTGGGGCCGGCGGTCCGGGCGGGGTCGGGGGACCGGGCGGGGTCGGGGGAGTGACATAGACGTTCTGCAACCGGTAATCCCAGTAATCTCCCGAACCGGCGACGACGCGCTGGCCGGCATCCGCTGCTCCGGCGGTTGCGCCGGGGCCGTAAGCGTAGAGTGAGTACTGGTAAGGCAGTCCGTTCATCGTCGCATAGCCACCGGAAAGCTGGAAGGCATTCTCGGTCGATGTGCCCGAGACCTGAATGATCGAGATGCCCTCGCTTGCCAGGTTCTGGCCACCGGGCGAGGTCAGGCCGCCGGGGCTGCCGGAGACGCCAACCACCTGCACCGTGGTCGTGCCGGCAACGTCCCCGTAAACAAGCAGGCGGTCGGTCTGCTGATTCGACAATGCGCCGCCGGAATTAAGCAGCGTATTGATGACCAGCGTTGCACCATTACCGGTCCAGGCCGGAACGCCGGCAAGGCCGGAACCGACGGAGAGCGTCTGGAAATTGCCACCGCTGGGTGACGCGAAGGCGACGGTGCTGTTTTCGACGGTGAGGCTGGAGACACTTGAATCGACGGTGCCATCGGCGGCGGGAGTCAGTGTCCAGAGCGAGCCGTTGCGCAAAGTCATGGCGACACTCGAAAGGGCATCGCGCCGCGCGCCACCGGTGAGAACCGAGTTGTCGGCGGCAATCGACAGATTCGCTCCGAATGTGCTCCCACCGCCGGGGACATAGGCTTCGGCAACGGCGAACAGACCATTGCCGGAGACGGCGGTATCCGTCAATTGCAATGAATCCGTGCCGCCCTGAGCATAAACCGCCGCGGCATTCCGCGCCGTCACCGAAGCGCCTGTCACCGAAATGGTGTTGAGCGCCGTAGCGCCAAAGAAAACAAGACCGAAAGCATTGGTTCCGGATGTCGCGATGCTCGTGTTCGTCAGGGTCGCTCTCGCACCGGAGCTAACGAACAGCCCGTACCCGTTATCGCCTGTCGTCGTGACGCTGCTGTTATTGGCAGTGATGACGGCAGATTGACTGGATTGCATACCCAAAGCATTGGTTGCGGTCGCCGTGACGGTTACCGTATCGAGATCAATGCGTCCGGAGACGTTGGCCAGAACACCGATCCCGTCCGCGCCATTCACCGTCACCGTGCCGTGGCTGTAGGAGATCGCTCCGGCGATGCCCGTTGAGTTGTTCTGGGCGAACAACCCAAAGGCTCGCTCCACGGTGATGGAGGAATTGGTCAGCGTGACCGTACTGTTGCTGTCACTCTGGACACCATGAGCATTCATGCCTTCGGTAATGATCGTGATATTGTCGCCCGTTACGGTCGTTAGGGGAGCCGGCGAAGCAGAGCTCAACGCCCAGATGCCGATGCCTCTGACGCCGATGGTATGGATCGTCCCGCTGTTAAGCGTGGTCGTGCTGCTGTTATTGGCATTGACGCCATAAGCGCCATTGCCGTCCGTCGTGATGCTGAAATTGCGGGCATCGAACGTTCCCTGCAAATTGAGAATCGCTTCAGCCCCCTTCGTCGTTATTGTCGTGCCGTCAACCCTTACCGTCGAACCGCTCCGGATATCGATGGCGCGTCCGGAATTGTCGGTACGGTTGTTGGTGATCGAACCGCCGGTCAGCGTCACTTGGCCACCAGTCGTCTGGATCGTGCCGAGGGTGCTCGTATCGGTTATCGTGACATTGTTCAGGGTAATGGAGGTACCGGCATTGGCGGTGGCCGCGCCCTGGATCGTGCCGGAAATCGAACCACCCGTCATCTGGATGTTGGCATTGGCGCCATTTGCGTAGAGACCGCGTCCGATGCCGTTCAGGGTCGTACCGTTTGTCAGGATAATCGAGCCGCCATTCGTTGCGACGACCATGTAAGCGGCGCTGATGGCATTTGTGATGGTGAGGGAAGAACCGTTGATAACGCTATTCGCATTCGTGGCATAAACGGCGGCCCCGCTGGAAGTTGCATTGAGGGGAGAAAACGAACCGCCGGTCTGGTTCAATGTTAAGCCGTCGTCCTTTTTCAGTTGCTGGGCAATCGCCGTCTGCTGAAATATGATCAATGCCAATGCCGTCAGCGGTGCGTATCGTTTTAAGCTACCAAATATCATCGAATCGTGCCCCTCTTTAGAAAGCCCACGCAATATACTTTAGTATCAGTGCATTGTATCAGTATACAATACCGAATATTAGTATATAGCGCTAATAACACACACGATATGCATGATAATAACAATGTTACAATATATTTTTGGTTGATTCAGATATGAAAAATAATCATATAAGAAAATATATACAATATATTATGCAAAAGATGATAATTTTACTTTTAAAAATTTGTAAAATAGCATTACATGTTATATTTCTAGCCATAATAGTGTAATTTTCATCTATGATGATGAAAAATTTTCTATCTAAAATAGTTGTCTTTTTGATGACCGAGTAAGTATCCATAACCAATTGGTCTACCGAGATTTATTGCAGCAGGCCAATGCGATGCAAGGCATGATTTCTCAGAAGTTATAGCGCAGACCATCTGTCAGGGAGACACCGATCACCTGCACTATGGTCGCGCCGGTAATGTCCCCGTAAACAAGCAGGCGGTTGGTTTACTGATTCGACAATGCGCCACCGGCATTGAGCAGGTGTTGATGACGAATATTCCGCCATTGCCAATATAGTTGTTGTCAATGGTAACGTCTTGGCTGCTCAATAGCAGCGCCGGATAGCCAGAGCCTGTCCACGGCGATTTTTGTCGCAAGCGGATTTGTTCGTGGAGGCTATCGTTTAATGGATCCCGGTCCTGGGATGTTTGAAAGGTCGGATCATCGAAGATTCATGTGTAGCGCCATGTGTTTCATGGAGCAGATCTAAGTACATGACTTTTCTGATTTTATCGAAATATCAACACGTTGGGGAGATGTTGGTGCCCAGGAGAGGATTTACGTTTCCGGGACTGTGAATGCCCCACCGGCTAGAGCATTTTCCGCCGAAGGAGCCACCGGTTCGGCGCAAGAAAATACGGTAAATAAAGGAAAGTCAGAACGCAATCCGATGCAATTTGATCGGATCGCGCTCTAAAGCCGACATCGCTTGCTGAATCAATGAGTTTTGGGTCCAGTTTCGTCCTGTTATTTCAATCCCGCAAACGGCGGCACAGGGCGTCAAGCTGTTCAAGGGTCGTATAGCGGATACGCAACTCGCCGCCGTCGCCTTTATGTTCGATGGCGACCTGAAGGCCGAGTACGTCCTGCAATACCTTTTCCAGCGCCCGCGTATCTGGGTCTTTTTCCGATACCTTTGCAGCCTTTCCCTTGTATCCGGAAGAGGCTTCAGCCTTCGGTTGTTGTTCGACCTGCGCAATGCGCTCGACATCGCGCACCGTCAGTTGTTCGGCAAGAATCCGCTTCGCAACCGCTTCCGGATTCTTCACCGCCAGCAAAGCACGGGCATGTCCGGCAGAAATATCATCCTTCACCACCAGATCCTGTAACGATTGCGGCAGATTCAGCAGGCGAATGGCGTTGACGACATAGGAGCGGCTTTTGCCAAGCACCTGAGCGATATCGTTGGCGCTATACTGGAATTCCTTGACAAGCCGATCATAGCCCGCCGCCTCATCGATAGCGTTGAGGTCGGTGCGCTGTACGTTTTCGATGATCGCGAATTCGAGCGAGGTCTTGTCGTCAATGTCGACCAGCACCACAGGCACTTCATGCAGGCCCGCCCGCTGCGCCGCCCGCCAGCGGCGTTCACCGGCAACGATCTCATAGACATTTGGCAGGCCGGAAATTGTTCGGACGACGATCGGCTGAATGATGCCGCGCTGGCGGATCGAATCCGCCAGTTGCTCCAGTTCGTCGGCATCGAAGGATTTGCGCGGGTTGCGCGGGTTGGCCTTGAGAAACTCGATCGGCACCTTGCGCTGCGTTTGCGGCTTGGACGTTTCTGCCCGGTTTCCCGCCAGCTCTTCGCCAACCTCGCCGATCAGAGCTGCCAATCCTCGTCCAAGACGCGGTTTCGCCGTTTCCTCAGCCATCTTAACCTCTTGATATACTAGATCATTTTGAAATTAGAACAAATGCAGAACTAACTTTTCGGCATATCACGCTGCCGCGCGCAACACTTTTTCCCGCTGGATGATTTCGGATGCGAGTCGAAGATAGGCCTGCGATCCGATGCATTTAAGATCGTACAACAGTACCGGTTTGCCGTAGGACGGCGCTTCCGATACGCGCACATTACGCGGGATCACCGTCTCATAAACCTTGCCGCCCATGAATTGCCGCACATCAGCCATCACCTGGGTCGAGAGATTGTTGCGCGGATCGAACATCGTCAGCACCACGCCATGAATCGACAGCCGCGGGTTAAGGCTGGTCCGCACCTGCTCGACGGTGGTGAGCAACTGACTTAAGCCTTCCAGGGCAAAAAATTCACATTGTAACGGCACCAGCACCGCATCCGAGGCGGCGAGCGCGTTGACGGTGAGCAGGTTAAGTGACGGCGGGCAATCAATCAGGATATAGGTGAACCCATCCGTCACTTGTGCCGACAGCATCGCCTCGATGGCATTGCGCAACCGGAACGGACGACTACGCTCCTGCGAAATCTCCAGCTCGATACCGAGAAGGTCCATGGTCGATGGCGCAACGCTGAGACGCGGGATCACCGTCGGTACAATGGCTTCCTCAAGCGTTGCCTCATTGCTCATCACATGATAGGTCGAGACCTTGCGTTCCTTGCGGTCGATACCGAGGCCGGTCGACGCATTGCCCTGCGGATCGAGGTCGAGAATCAGCACGGATTCACCGATCGCCGCCAGGGCCGTGCCAAGATTGATGGCTGTCGTCGTCTTGCCGACGCCACCCTTCTGGTTAGCCAGCGACAGAATCCGCGGACGCCGGGGCGAAAGATTGATCGTCGGGGAATTGATCGCATTATGGGTCATGGACACGAACTCATACGATGGCAGGGTCACTCGGGATACGGCATCGGAAGAATGTCCAAAAGCCAAAAAGCAGCTAAGACATTCAAAAATATGATATTTTTTGATCAGATCATATGCGCGACGATGATTCGCGCTTCACTGTCGGTTTTACTCGGCACCAGCCGATGAGTGAATTTCCAGCTTTTTTGTGCCTCCGTCAATTCCTCTTGCACCTGCCTCCCCTTAGGAAACAGACCGATAGCGCCACTTGTCAACAGGCTTTCGCTATAGGCGAACAATTGTGACAGGCTTGCCAGGGCGCGCGCAGTGACGACCTGCACCTTTCCGACCAACGATGGGACGATATCTTCGATTCGCGTCGGATGAATTTCCGTCGCCGCACCTGTTTCACGTGAAACATGGCGCAGGAAGGCGCATTTCCGGGCATTGCTTTCAATCAGGTGGACTTTCCAGCCAAGCTCAATGCCGACGATGCCCAATATCAGACCGGGGAAACCTGCACCTGAACCGAGATCCGCAATCGTCAAACCCAAGACAGAGCCAGAGTTAAAATCAGCGCCGGAGCGATTTGCCGATTCGGATTTCACCAGCTCGGCAAGCTGTAAGGAATCAGCGATATGTCGAAACCAGATTTCATCCAGCGTCGATGGCGCAACCAGGTTCTTGATCGTCTGCCAACGGACCAGCTCACGTTGGACACTATCGAGCCGTTCGGCTGTTTCACGTGAAACAGAGAATAGCGCCAGAACATCGTCCCGCTGCTGGTTCATGACGGGTTCCCTTGCTGGAGTTTTTCCCACGCGTCGGTGAGAGCTTTAAGCAAAATGTCTTTACACGGAAATGGTTAGCCGGACACCTTGGACATTCTCTAGCGTCATTCCGGTTCCGATTCAATCAGATAACTAGATATAGATGCAAAAACATCAGTAGCATCTAGATTTTGATAATTAGATGCTTTTCACCCACAAGCACCAAAGGAAACGCCGATCATGGGGTTACGCCGGCTGCGCCTTGCGGCAATGCGCGGCAAGCAGCGTCAAGGCTGCCGGAGTAATGCCCTCGATCCGCCCTGCCTGGCCGATCGTTTGCGGGCGCACCGCAAGCAGCTTGGCTTTGATCTCGTTCGACAGGCCGGGCAAAACGGAAAAGTCCATGTCGCCGAGAATCAGGCTTTCATCGCGTCGGAAAGCAGCGATATCCGCCGCTTGCCGGTCGAGATAGACTGCATAGGTGGCATCGGTCTGTAAACGATCGATCAGGGCGACTGGCGTTCCGGCCAGGTCCGGCCACAACACTGTCAGCATCGGCCATTCGATTCCCGGATACGACAGCAATTGAAACGCCGTGCGGCGGATGCCGTCCTGGTTAAGTTCGATACCTTTGCGGCGCGCTTCCTGCGGTGTCACCGTCAACTCGACCAGCTTTTCTCGCAAGCTGCTGAGCCGTGCCTGCGATTGCCGATAGGCCACCGCACGGGAAGGGCCGATGCAGCCGAACCTTTCGCCCTTCGGCGTCAATCGCTCGTCGGCATTGTCGGTACGCAGGCTCAGGCGGTATTCCGAGCGCGAGGTAAACATCCGGTACGGTTCGGTGACGCCGCGCGTCACCAGATCGTCCACCAGCACGCCAAGATAGGATTCCGCCCGGTCGAACGTCACCCCGTCGGCGCCACCAGCCCGACGCGCCGCATTCAACCCGGCCAACAACCCCTGCGCCCCGGCTTCCTCGTAACCGGTGGTGCCGTTGATCTGCCCGGCAAAAAACAGCCCCTTGACCGCCTTGGTTTCCAGCGTTGGGAACAATGCCTGCGGGTCGACAAAATCGTATTCGATGGCATA
>JAVBRX010000094.1:0-5788 GCA_031547465.1 Microvirga sp.
CCGACGAGCCGACTTCCGCCCTCGATGTGACAACGCAGGCGCAGATTCTCGATCTGATGCGTAATCTGGCGCGGGAAGATGGCGCAGGGTTGTTGCTCATCACCCATGATTTGGCGGTGGTTGCCGGAATGGCGGACCGCGTGGCGGTGATGCGCTCCGGAGAAGTGGTGGAATGCAGCGCCAATACCACTTTTTTTAACGGCCAGCGGCATCCGTATTCGCAGGCGTTGCTGGAAGCGAGCATCCATGTGCCGCCGCCGCGCCGTGATGCTCCGGTTCTCGGGCCGGTGCAGGCTCCGATCCTTCAGGCGGACGAGGTCGTGCGCAGCTATCGCGGACGTCGCCTCGGATTGTTCCGTTCTGCCCCGCATATTGCCGCCGTCGATCAGGTGAGCCTTTCCATCTCGCCGGGGGAAAGTGTCGGTCTTGTCGGCGAATCCGGTTGCGGCAAGTCCACCCTGGCGCGGGCGTTGCTGGGGCTTGAAAGCCCACAGGGCGGACGTGTTTTGCATCGCGGGCGGGATATTGCCCTGATTTCCGGCAGCGATTTGCAAAGGCTGCATCGCGATGTCCAGGTGGTGTTTCAAGATCCTTACGGATCGTTCGATCCTCGCTACAGGGCTGGTAATCTGGTGGCGGAGCCGCTGCATCTGTTCAAGGGAGAGTTGACGAAGGCGGAGTGCATCGGGCGGGTTGCTCAGGCCCTGGCCGAGGTCGGACTGAAACCGGAAGATGCGGAGAAATATCCGCACGAGTTTTCCGGCGGACAGCGACAGCGTTTGGCGATTGCCCGGGCGTTGGTGACGCGACCCGCCCTTGTGGTACTCGATGAGCCTGTCTCGGCCCTCGATGCGCCGATCCGCGCCCAGGTTCTCGACCTTCTGGCCGATCTCCAGGCGCGGCACGATCTGGCGTATCTCTTCGTTTCGCACGATCTGACGGTGGTGCGGGCGATTACCGACCGGGTGTTGGTGATGCGCCACGGAATCATCGTCGAGGAAGGCGCTACGGCGCAGGTATTCGAGACACCCCGGCACGAGTATACGCAGGCCCTGCTCGCCGCTTCGCCGGATTTGCGGCGCATCTTGGCCAGACGTTTCATTACGAAACCGGATTAACCGATTGTCATATCGACGATCTCCGCCTCGGTTGTTTTGCTGACCGGGCATTCTCCGGCTACGCGCCCATGTCGCAGCACGACGATACGGTCGGCGATCCTGAAAGCATCCGCTACGTGCCGAGTAACGAAAATTTGCGAGACATGCCCAGCTTTCAGCTTCTGCATCGTTGTGAAAAAGCGGTCGATGGCGTGAACGGACAGATGCGCCATCGGTTCGTCGAACACCACCAGTTTCAGATCGAATGAGGTCGCCCGGGCAATGGCGATTGACTGGCGCACGCCGCCGGAGAGCGACGCAATAGTCTGGTCTGCGGCAATTCCAGTAAGGCCAAGCCGGTCGAGCAGCACTCGCGCCTCCTGGTACATGCGCGCCCGGTCGATGAACAGGCCCCACCGGCGCGGCCAGCGCCCGAGAAACAGATTGTGTGCGACATCGAGATCGCCGTAGAGCGCGTAATCCTGGAACACCATCTCAATGCCCCTGTCCCGCGCTGCCTGCGCCGAGGCGAAGCGGACGGGTGCGCCCTCGAAGCAGATTTCCCCCTCGTCCGGGGGATGGATGCCGCAAACGATTTTCATCAGGCTGGTTTTTCCTGCTGAATCGTTGCCGACAAGCGCCAAAACCTCGCCTTTTTCCAGCCGCAGGTCTACACGGTCCAGAATCAGAACCGAGCCGATCCGTTTGGTGATTTCGGAAAGAAGCAAAAGCGGAGATGTTGTCATCGGGAGAGGCAGGAAAAGAACGGTTGCGCTTTTGATTAGAGCATTTTGCGTTGAAGTGGAATTCGGTTCAGCGGAACAAAATGCGGAAAGACAAAGGAGACTGGAGCAGATGCGTTTTCGTATCTGCTCTATTGCTGTCGGACTGAAGGATTTCAATGCTATCATCGCCGATTTTCATATCAGCGACGAGGACAGGGAAGCTTTCTCTGTGGCGGGCGTCCAGGGGTGATGGGTTGAGTGATGATAGGCTGATCGAAGCTCGCTCAAGCAATTCAGATCTTGCAACCTTTCCCACAAAATGTCAGGGGGAGTCTTATGGCTCCCCCGTTATTGTATTTACAGGACATTGCGCTGACATTCGGCGGACACCCCCTGATCGGGCGTGCCGAACTGTCGGTGATTCCGGGGGAACGAATCTGTCTGGTCGGTCGCAACGGGTCGGGCAAGTCGACATTGCTGAAAATCGCCGCAGGGGAGATCGAAGCCGATCGTGGCGAGCGGTTTGTGCAGCCGGGCGCGACTCTGCGCTATCTGCCGCAGGAGCCTGATCTGTCCGGCTTCGATACCGTTCTCGATTTTGTCGAGGCGGGTTTAAGTCCCGGAGACGATATTTACTGGGCGCGTTACTGCCTTGAACAACTCGGGATGAGCGGCGTGGAAACGCCCGGAAACCTCTCCGGCGGGGAGGCGCGCCGCGCCGCGCTTGCCAGGGTTCTGGCACCGAAACCCGATATTCTGCTTCTCGATGAGCCGACGAACCACCTCGATCTGCCCGCTATCGAATGGCTTGAGCAGGAGCTAAAGAACCTGCGCTCGGCCTTGGTGCTCATCAGTCATGATCGCCGTTTTCTCGAAGGATTGGCGCAGGCGACGGTCTGGCTTGACCGCGGTGCGACGCGCCGCCTGCCGAAAGGTTTCGCCTTCTTCGAGGAATGGCGTGACGCCGTGTTGATGGAAGAAGAGCGCGACGCCCACAAACTTGACCGCAAGCTGGTGGCGGAGGCGGATTGGCTGCGTTACGGCGTTACGGCCCGCCGCAAGCGTAATGTCCGCCGTCTTGCCGACCTGCACGAGTTGCGCCGCAAGCGCCGTGAGATGAAATCCGCTCCCGGTGACGTCAAGCTGACGGTGAGCGAGGCTGAAGCGTCCGGAACTCTGGTGATCGAAGCCGAGGGCGTATCAAAAGGTTATGATGGACGCCAGGTGGTGCGCGATCTGTCGTTGCGGCTGCTGCGCGGCGACCGGCTCGGGCTTGTTGGCCCGAATGGCGCGGGAAAGACGACGATTCTCAATCTGCTGACGGGTGAGATGCCGCCGGATTCCGGGACAGTAAAAATCGGCGCCAACGTGCAGATGGTGATTCTCGATCAGCGTCGCGCCAGTCTCGATCCGGCGATGACCGTTGCCGAAACCCTGACTGGCGGGCGCGGCGATTCAGTGACTGTCGGCGGGCAGACGAAGCATGTTGTCGGCTATATGAAGGATTTTCTGTTTGCCCCCGAACAGGCGCGGATGCCGGTGAGCGCCCTGTCCGGGGGCGAGCGTAACCGGCTGATGATTGCCCGCGCTTTGGCTCAGTCCTCGAATCTCCTGGTGATGGACGAACCGACCAATGATCTCGATCTCGATACCCTCGATTTGCTTCAGGAAATGGTAGCGGATTATCCCGGTGCGGTGCTGTTGGTCAGTCACGACCGTGATTTTCTCGATCGTACCGTCGGTTCAGTGCTGATGGCGGAGGGCGACGGGCGTTGGCTGGAATATGCCGGCGGTTATGCCGATATGGTCGCGCAGCGCGGGCGCGGGGTCGAGGCGCGTAACCATTCCGGCTTTATCAGGGAAACGGCAGAGCGCAGGAAGACTGGCGATGCGCAGGGAAAAAATGCGCAAACGGAAGCAGGGGGAGCGGACAATGCGGGGAAGACGCCCGAACCGCCGACGCCGCAAAAACGCAAATTGTCTTTCAACGAGCAGCATGATCTGCGCACTCTGCCGGAGCGAATCGCAGCCTTGGAGGCGAAGATTATCGAATGTCGGCAGATTTTGTCCGATTCGTCCCTGTATGGTCGGGACCCGAATCGCTTTGCCGCAACCTCCGAATCCCTTGTCCGGTTTGAGAGCGACCTGGCGGTGGCCGAGGAGCGCTGGTTGACGCTGGAAATGCTGCGTGAGGAATTACTCGGCTGAGACTCTGATTCTGTCGATGGAATCCCGGAAGGGGTTAAAAACGCACAAAATGCAGAGGGATTTCCGGCTGAAAGCCGATGAAAGCCTTGGGCTGGAAGCCTCGAACGAATCAGATGATGGGCTTTCGTTATGCCTGATGACATGGTTTTTTCACTTTTCCACGATCGTCAGATGTAGCGGCAGAACAGGCGAGGATCTGTTTGGTAAATTGGCTGCAAACCGTTAAACCCTTTATTTACCATGATTTTACATGCGTGATCTGGGTATGATCCGATAGTGGCCTTTGTGCAACATGGTCATGAAAAGGCCGCCGATTAACCCGTTTTGTGGTTTGTTTCGATTGATTGCCGCAAAAGGCTGGGCCATTGTGCCGTCACGACAGGGGGCGCCCAGTCGTGTTTGTCAGTGTCCAATTTTGGCACGGGCAAATTCAAGGGGAACAGGCGCATGTGGTCACGGGCTTCATCCGAAGCTGGAGAGACACTAAAGCCCGCCCCAAGGGTCTCGAAAACTTTGGAGGTTTTACATGAAGCTCGTTAAGAGTCTTCTCCTCGGCTCCGCCGCTGGATTTGCTATGGTCGCCGGAGCTCAGGCTGCCGATCTTCCCGTGAAGAAGGCTGTTGAGTATGTGAAGGTCTGCTCCGTGCACGGTGCTGGCTTCTTCTACATCCCCGGCTCCGACACCTGCATCAAGATTGGTGGTATGGTTCGCGCCGAAGTCCTCGCTCGTAATTACGACGATTTTGAGGATGCTCGGGATCAGGTTGGCTGGCGCACCCGCGTCAACATCGACGTCGATGCCCGCACGGCGACTGCTTATGGCACCGTTCGCGCGTTCATCCGCGCCGAGTTGAACTCTAACTCCGGCTCGCCCTATGGTGCTCCTCTGTTCGATACTCAGGGCACGGGCTTCATCCGTCGCGGCTTCGTGCAGTTCGCCGGTCTGACCGCCGGTCGCGCCGTTTCGTTCTTCGATTTCTCGGAAGGCACGAACTGGGGCACGCTGCGCTTCTCTGACGGCGTCGTCGTTGACCTGTTGGCCTACACCGCCACGTTCGGTAACGGCATGTCTGCTACGATCGGCATCGAAGATCCGGCCAACCGTCGCAATGCGCCGCTGGGTGGGTATCTTGGTGGCACGCGCATCCCGGATGTCGTTGCGAATTTCCGCATTGATCAGGCTTGGGGTTCGGTCCAGCTCTCCGGTGCTCTGCATGAGATCAACGTTGATAATGAGAACCTCATTAGCGATGGCTGGATCCTTCCGGGTCAGGACGCTGATAGCGAATACGGTTATGCGATTGGCCTCGGTGCCAAGCTCAACCTCAACATGCTCGCCCCCGGCGATTATCTGTGGTTGAATGCGACCTATGCTGATGGTGCCCTTGGTTATATCGGCTTCGATATGAATGGCGGCCTTGGCCTTGCTGAAGACGCAGCACTGGTCCAGTATCTTGCCACCGGCAATGCTGGTATTGAGACCAACAAGGGCTGGCAGGTTTCGGCTGGCTTCCAGCACTACTGGACCCCGAACTTCCGTTCGAGCATCTTCGGTTCGTACGCGATGGTTGACGGCATTGATGATTCTCTCGGCGTCTCCATCCTGCCGGAGTTCACAGAATACCGCATCGGTCTCCAGAACGTGTGGATGCCGACCAAGGGTCTCGATATCGGTCTTGAACTCCTTTACTGGAACCAGGAAGCTACGCGGAAAAATGGCGTTGGTATTGCTGACACCAGCGCGGACTTCGACGCTTA
>JAVBRX010000117.1:0-32517 GCA_031547465.1 Microvirga sp.
GGTGACGTTGACCACCGAACCTTTCGCCAGGGTCAGTTCATCTACCAGTCCCCGCGCTAGCAGGATCGTGGCGAAGAAATTTACCTGAAACACCCGCAGCCAGTCCTCGTAAGACGTATCGATAGCTCCAAGGCGCGAACCACCAGGGCCTTTCGGCGAGATCGCGGCATTGTTGACGAGGGCGTCCAGAGCCGATCCGTCCTTGGCGAGGCGGCTCTTCACCTCTTCAATGGCGCGCAACGTATCCGCGGCATTGGCGAGATCGACTTGCAAATGATCCTCGACCCCCATGTCCCACGGGCAGTTCTCAGGGAACGGGTGGCGCGAGCAGGTGATGACCCGCCATCCGGCGGCGGAGAACCGTTGCACCGTGGCATGGCCGATTCCCCGGCTGGCCCCGGTGAGGAGCATCCCGCGGCGGGTATTGCGCTTCGAGGTTTCCATCAAAACTCCAAGAACCGGATAAGGAACGCTATCGGGACGATACTGACAGTCGCCTGAAAAGGAAAGGGGATTGAGACATCCGCGCTTTCAGGGAAACAGCATCTGCGTCTGCCAGGGACTGTGCGGGCCGGTTCGGGAAAAAACCAGCCGCTCGTGCAGGCGAAACGGTTTGTCGCACCAGAACTCCATTGTTTGCGGGATGATGCGGAAACCGGTCCAGAACGGCGGGCGAGGAATGGGGCCGATCCCGAACCGCGCTACTGTCGCGGCAACGGCCTTCTCAAGAGCAAGCTTGCCGTCGAGCGGGCGCGACTGGCGGCTTGCCCATGCACCGATGCGGCTTTCCCTCGGGCGGCTGGCAAAATAGGCGTCAGCTTCCGCATCCGTCACCGGCACGACATTGCCCCGCACACGGAATTGTCGGGCAAGGCTTTTCCAGTGAATTACCAGAGCCGCTTTCGGATTGGCGGTCAGTTCCTGCCCCTTGGCGGATTCGATGTTGGTGTAAAACACGAAGCCGTTCTCGTCCCAATGTTTCAGCAGCAGCATGCGCACATCCGGCAGTCCGTCGGCATCGACGGTTGCCAGGGCCATGGCGTTTGCATCGGAGGGTTCAGTCTTTTCCGCTTCGGCGAACCATTCCGTGAACAGGACGAAAGGCGATGAAAGGGAATTGTCTTTCGCGCCAAGGTTACGGCTTCTTAACTCGTTCAAGGGTTAAATCCTCCGGATGTTTGTCCGGCGATTCGCGAGGCTCGCCGATACCGGACTATAGGGCGGAAACAGTCATGAGCGAAACAATCGGTCGTCTCGCAGCAGTAGCGATGCTGATGGCATTGCTGAGTGCCTGCGGATTATCGATTCCGGTACCGTCCCTGATGAGCGAAGATGTCGATGCGACAGGCACGATTCCTGTATTGTCCGAAGATCCGCTCAATCAGCAGCAACTGAAGAGCCTCGATGAAGAGGATTGGCGCCGGGCCAAAGGGGCAATGGCTCTTGCCCTTGATCCGCAAGGAGCGGGCACCGCTGTCGGCTGGACCAACCCCGATACGCAGAACCGGGGAACCTTCACGCCTCTGAGCGGGCCAACTGTCGAGCAGGACAATATCTGTCGGACATTTTCTGCCGAGTTCACCGGGAAAAGCGGCATTCACCTGTTCGACGGCAAGGCCTGCCGCATTTCCGGCGAGGAATGGACGGTCAAAACCTTTGCCGTGCGCGGGCCGGATCATGGTACCAGGACGCCTGCTTCCAGATCCCCCGGCAAACCTCTCGATCTGCGGGCTTCCAAGATCTACTGATTGTTTCTCGACCTTGCAGGATGCTGCAATCGCAAACCCTTGAAGGGGAATGGCGAAGCCAGCCCGTAGACTGACGATGCGCCGTATGGTGTCGTATCCATCTGTTTCCAGTTATCGTTTTATAACCTATCCAGGAGGATAGGTTTGACTTAGAAGCATCTGGTGTACTATGATGTGGGTAACGCGGTTTCGTGCGCAGTCGCGCCAACTGTGAGCGGCGAGGAATGTTTATGAATCAGGATATGTCCGGGTTGAAGCATATCGGCAAGGCGAGGCAGGAGACTTCGCCTGAACTGAAAACCGAACGACGGACAATCTTGCGCATCGGCGGTATGGATTGCCCGTCCTGCGCATCGAAAGTGGAGCGCGTCTTGCTACGCTGCGAGGGGGTCGAGGCAGCCTCGGTGTCGCTGATGGCCGAGACCGCGCAGGTGACGCTTCGCGATAACGTTGCTCTTGAAACTGCCATGGCGGCAGTGCGCAAACTCGGTTTCGATGTGGCGCTCGATACCCGTTCCAATGTCGAGGCGGATGCGGGGGAAAGGCGAAAACATGACCATGGTCACGATCATGAAGCGGTTGAAAGTCGTGAAACCGCTCAGGTCTGGTGGCGCAGTGCCAAGGTGCGTCAGGTTGCGATCTACGCAGCAACGCTGGCGGTTGCGGTTGCGCTTGGCCGGGTGTTTCCCGCGCTGGAGCGGTGGCTACTTCTCGCGGCCCTTGCATTCGGTCTGCTGCCGATTGTCCGTTCAGCTATCGCCCTGATCCTGTCCGGCACCTGGTTCTCGATCGAATCGCTGATGTCGGTTGCCGCCATCGGCGCGGTTCTGATCGGCGATGTGATCGAGGCGGCGGTGGTCGTGCTGTTATTCCTTGTTGGCGAGGTGCTGGAAAATCTCGCCGCTCGCAGTGCCCGCTCCAGCATTGAGGGCTTGAAAAACCTTACTCCATCGCGTGCCCTGATTGAGGGGCTGGATGGCTCTACCCGTGAGGTCGCCGCCGAAACCCTGCGTCCGGGCAATACGATCCTCGCCCGTCCGGGCGACCGTATCGCCGCCGATGGCGAAATCGTCAGCGGTGAAAGTGCCTTGGACGAGGCGTCGATCACCGGCGAAAGCATGCCGCGCCATCGTGGTATCGGTGAGACGGTGTTCGCCGGAACGATCAACCTTGACGGGGTCATCCGGGTTAGAGTTACGGCCCTGCCGCAGGACAACACCATTGCCCGCGTCGTTCGTCTAGTCACGGAGGCACAGGAAGCGAAAGCGCCGACACAGCGCGTCATCGACCGCTTTGCATTCTATTACACGCCGTTCGTTGCCCTGGTCGGGCTGCTCGCTGCCGTCGTGCCGCCGCTATTCTTCGGCGCGCCGTGGGAAACCTGGATTTATCGCGGTCTGGCTTTGCTGCTGATCGGTTGCCCGTGCGCACTGGTGATCTCGACCCCGGCGGCCATCGTCTCCGGGCTGGCGACAGGCGCGCGTTACGGCCTGCTCATCAAGGGTGGCGGGATACTGGAGACGGTCGGACGAATCACCGTCGCCGCCTTCGACAAGACCGGCACGTTGACGAGCGGCAAGGCAATGGTGACAGATGTCGTGCCGTTTGCCTGCCCCGAGCGGAATAGCCTAGCGATTGCCGCCGGACTGGAAACCGGCTCGAACCATCCGCTGGCCGAGGCCATCCGCCGGGCATCGCAAGCAAAGGGCATCGCCCCGGTAACCGTAACGGATATAGATGTCGTCATCGGACGCGGGGTCGGTGGAACCTACGACGGGCAGAAAGTTTTTTTCGGGGCGGAAACCGTAGCGACGGGGCGTATTCAATTGTCGCCTGCAGCGCAGTCTGCAATCGCGACGTTGCGCGGCGACGGCAAGACGGTTTCGCTTCTGACCATTGGCAACGATCTTGCAGCCATCGTCGCCCTGCGTGACGAGCCGCGTGAAGACGCTGCCGAGGGAATCGTCGCTTTGCAGCGATTCGGCATCCGCTGCGT
The DNA here is from genome assembly GCA_031547465.1 of Microvirga sp. Taxonomy (GTDB): domain Bacteria; phylum Pseudomonadota; class Alphaproteobacteria; order Rhizobiales; family Beijerinckiaceae; genus Hohaiivirga. The sequence continues at coordinate 3,745 of JAVBRX010000117.1, forward strand.
CATGCTCACCGGCGATAATCGCCGCACGGCGCAAGCGGTAGCGAAAACACTTGGGCTGGAAGTTCAGGCCGACCTGCTGCCGCAGGATAAGCAGAAAGCTATCCGAGAACTCCAGGTGCAAGGGGCTGTTGTCGCCAAGGTCGGCGACGGCGTCAACGATGCGCCCGGCCTCGCTGCCGCCGATGTGGGCATTGCCATGGGCGGCGCAACCGATGTGGCGCTGGAGACTGCGGATGCTGCGATTTTGCACGGGCGCGTACGCGATGTCGCACGGCTGGTCGACCTGTCGCGCCGGACGCTCGGCACAATCCGCCAGAACATCGCCATCGCCATCGGTCTGAAGGTGGTGTTTCTGGTGACGACCCTGGTCGGCGTCACCGGCCTGTGGCCAGCGATCCTTGCCGATACCGGCGCGACCGTCATCGTCACCGTCAACAGTTTGCGGCTGTTGCGGGCAAAGTTGGGTGCCTGAACGGAAAATACCTGCAACGCTTGACGTACGGCAAATTCGGCCATTGTATTTTGCAGCGAATAACCGCTCGGTGCTCTAGCCCGGCGTTAGATGATGCTTATAGATTTCTCCGTTTCAATTTCATGGCTGGGAGTCGGGTCGATGAGCGGAAGTTTTTGGCCGCAATGGCGTTTGGAGACGAGCGGAGCAATCATGCCTGATGAACGGTTGCCGGCGCGGCAGACCGTTATCGCCGGGTTCCAGCATGTCGTGGCGATGTTCGGTTCGACAGCGCTGGCCCCGATCCTCATGGGGTTTAACCCGAATATCGCGGTGTTCTTCTCCGGCATCGCTACGTTGTTGTTCTTCGTTATCGTCGGCGGCAGGCTTCCGAGCTACCTCGGATCCAGCTTCGCCTTCATCGCTGTGGTTGCCGCAGCCACCGGTTACAATGTTGGAAGCGGGGAAGCGAACCCCAACATTGCCCTTGCGCTCGGCGGAATTATCGCCACGGGCGCGGTCTATTTCCTGATCGGAGCGATAGTCTCTCTTGTCGGGCATCAATGGATTGAAAAGCTCATGCCACCGGTGGTGACAGGGGCCGTCGTAGCGGTGATCGGCCTTAACCTTGCGCATGTGGCTGTCAGCAGCATCCCCAAGACGGGTTTTGCAACCTGGATGGCGTTGTTCACTGTTCTGGCGGTTGGGCTGATTGCAATCTATGCGACAGGGGCTTTGCGGCGTCTGCCAATTCTTCTCGGAGCGATCCTTAGTTATGCGGTCTATTACGTCCTCGCCAACCAGTTTGGAATGGGCGATCCGATTAATTTCGCGAAAGTTGCCGAGGCGGCCTGGTTCGGTCTGCCGGAGTTCCATGCTCCGGTTTTCGAGGCCAGAGCCATTGGATTGATTGCGCCGGTCGCCATTATCCTCGTGGCGGAAAATCTCGGCCATATCAAAGCTATCGGCGTGATGACCGGACGCAATTATGACAAATATATCGGTCGCGCTTTCATGGGTGACGGTCTGGCGACGATGCTGTCCGGCAGTTGCGGAGGCACTGGTGTAACGACCTACGCCGAAAACATGGGCGTCATGGCAGTTACACGCAATTATTCGACTTTGGTGTTCGTCGTTGCCGGTTTTATTGCCATTGCGCTTGGTCTGTCGCCCAAATTTGGTGCAGTAATCGACACCATTCCGAAACCGGTACTTGGTGGTCTGGCGATTGTCGTCTTCGGTCTCATCGCTGCGACGGCAGGGCGGATCTGGGTCGAGAACAATGTCGATTTCTCCAATTCCCGCAATCTGATTACTGTTGGCGTTGCACTTGTTCTCGGTGCGGGAGACATGGCAATCGGTTTGGGTGGTTTTCAGCTTGCCGGCATCGGCACTGCGACGTTCGGTGCTATCCTGCTGTTCCATATCTTGCACGATCGGGTGATCGAGGACGAGCGCTTCAAGGGGCCGGAAGAAGAAACCAGCGATGACTGACGGAAATAGTCCGGGATGCATATGAAAAGGATGAGAGCATAAAAGCTCTCATCCTTTTCTGTTGTGGCCAGGCTTTCAGAGTTGCCCCTTTTTGCCTCAGCGTGGACGGCGCTTGCGGACAGGGGTACGGATCGGGACAAGCCTGCGCTGTGGAATGAGGGCTGCCAGCAGGAAGATCGAAATGGCGCTGGCCATGCAGATCAGGCTGACGATGTGAGCGGCTGGAGCATTGCCGAGGATGCTCAATAAAAGGAACGGAACTGCCAAAACGGCGAACACGCCGCCGGCGCGCAATGCGACGGAACGGATCATGGGTTTGATTCTCCAGTTGAATCCGGCGACGCTCATCAGTCATTAACCAAAACGCCGGCCCGGGTGTGATCAACGTTCCGGTCGCTTTCGGGTTCCGGGAGGTATCGCCGGTTTCCGCTACGGCGCATGTTGGAGAGTTGTTCATGCGTTGTTTTCGGAAGCATGGATTAGCAGGTTTTGCCAAGGGCGGTTAAGCCGCTAAACCGTGCCCTGCAAGGCGGCGATGGTCATGCGGTCGGGGCCGAGATCCTCGCCGCCGTCCATCGATAGAAGATGCGCCAGACGGGTGCGCGCCCGATTGACGCGGCTCTTGATCGTGCCGACGGCGCAGCCGCAGATGGTGGCGGCTTCCTCATAGGAGAAGCCCGAAGCCCCGACCAGAAGCAACGCTTCACGCTGGTCTTCTGGCAACTTGGCAAGGGCCGTCCGGAAATCCTCGAAATCGAGCCGCGCCCCTTGGTCGGGCAGTACAGTGAGCCGCCCGGCATAGGAGCCGTCGGGATCTTCGACTTCCCGGCGACGCTTGCGGTATTCGGAATGGAACAGGTTGCGCAGGATGGTGAAAAGCCAGGCGTGCAGATTGGTTCCGCGCTCAAAGCGGTCAATGTGCGACAATGCCCGAAGCAGCGTATCCTGAACGAGATCGTCCGCGCGGTCCACCTGGCCGCACAGCGAAATCGCAAAGGCACGCAGACTGGGCACCGCTGCCAGCAAGGCATCGCGGAGCATCGGTTCCAGTTTCACAACCCCTCCTGCATCGTTTCGGACGCCTTCCGGGGCGTAAAGCTGGGTTTCGGAAGCGTCTTATCGTCGATCTAGGCGGCGAAGAATGACCTGCAAGCGATCCGGAATAGTCTGCTGCGTCAGCCCATCGTACAAAGTACACAATTCTTGGCCGATTCTATCCTGGACAAGGCGGTCGAGTTTTGGATTTAGGGTTGGATCTCCGGATAGCAACACCTCGCGAAAAACCGTTCTTTGGGAGGAGGTTATAAGTCGTGTCATTAAAATCCCCTTGAGGCTCTCTGGCGATTGGACCGGAGCCGAAGCATTAATCTTATTTTATGGATTGAGAGACTGGCGGCGCAGCATTATGTACACCGCTACTGGGCCTCAACGCCGAGGTCCGGTTAAGGTTCCTGCTTGACGGGATATTTTTTGCAACTGACTTTAAACACCTTCATTGGCCGGAATCCGAAAGAGGCCGGACCGCCGAGATTAAAGGGGAAGTCTATGTCGACAGCGCAACGCGTCGTTCAGCAACTGCCGTATCTACGCCGTTACGCCCGCGCCCTCACCGGCAGCCAACCTGCGGGAGATGCTTATGTCGCCGCCACGTTGGAGGCGCTGGTCAGCGATTCCAGTACGATGGAAAGCGAGGGCAACATCAAGGTTGGCCTGTTTCAGGTTTTCACCCGTATCTGGAGTTCCCTGTCGGTTAATGGTCGCTCGGAGTTGATCGAGCGTGATCTTCCAGCGGAAATCCGCCTCGGGCAGATCACGCCGAGACCTCGTCAGGCGTTTTTGCTCTCCTGTCTCGAGGGCTTCTCTGAAGAAGAAGTGGCGACAATCCTCGGTGCCAGCCGTGCCGAAGTGCGGGAACTGGTCGATGAGGCCGGGCGGGAACTCGCCGCCGACATTGCCACAGATATCCTCATCATCGAGGACGAAACCCTGATCGCCATGGATCTCGAAGCCCTTGTCGAGGGCCTTGGCCATAGCATCATGGGCGTGGCACGGACCAAAGACGAAGCCTTGCGGATGGTCGAAAAGCAGAAACCCGGCCTGATTCTGGCCGATATCCAGCTTGCCGATGGCAGTTCCGGCCTTGATGCCGTCAACGAAATCCTCGTGAACTGGGAAGTACCTGTGATCTTCATTACCGCCTATCCGGAACGCTTCCTGACCGGGGCGCGGCCCGAACCGGCTTTCCTCATTGCCAAGCCGTTCCAGCCGGTCAATGTGTCGGCGGTGATCTCGCAGGCGCTATTTTTCCAGCAGAAAGCCCATCGCCGCCCGGCTGCCTGACCTGCATAAAAAAACGGACCGCGGAAGCGGTCCGTCATAAGGTTCCGGCCAGTGCACAAGGGGAATGCGGGGAGGACCAGGTGGCCGGGTTCTCCATCAACGCAGATCCTGTGGAAATGTTCCGCAATCGCGGGTGTGTGACAAAAAAAGGATTGACCTTGCATTCTTCAGTATCTGCCGCATAAATCCTCTGACCGACTCATCCGTTCCGGAATGAGGTGGTAGTTACAGAATCTGAAGAATGAAACGCTGGTTTTAAGGATCATTCCGTGGCGACCGATGGCTTTCCCCGCTCCCTGGAAAATTGGACACCCTGCCCACCATTACAGCGCGAACGGCTTGATGGCCGTTTCGTCTGCATCGAACCGCTTGATGAGGAGCGCCACGCGCGCTCCCTGTTTACCGCCACAGTTGGAGAGGGGACGGAGAGTTTCTGGGAATATCTCTGGGAGGGGCCGTATACCGACCTTAACGGATGCAAGCAATGGGTCCGCGAGCGGCAGAACGATCCGCAAACCCTGTTTTTTGCCGTGGTCGACAAACAGACCGGCGAGGCGCGAGGGCGTCTGGCATTGATGCGCATCGAACCCGCGCATGGCGTTGCAGAAGTCGGACATGTACAGTTTGGCTTGGGTTTAAGAAAAACCCCAGGCGCTACGGAATCGCTCCGTCTTCTTGCCCGTTACGTATTCGAGGATAAGGGTTACCGGCGTTTCGAGTGGAAATGCGACGCCCGCAATATTCCATCGCGTCAGGCTGCCCTGCGGTTCGGCTTTTCCTTCGAGGGGATATTTCGCCAGCATATGGTATATAAAAGCCGCAACCGCGACACCGCTTGGTTCTCGATCATAGACAGCGAATGGCCGGAACGTCGGGCTGCTTTCGACCGTTGGCTCGCGCCGGAGAATTTCGATGTGAAAGGCCGCCAGTGCCAACCGCTGTCGCACTTCATGCTGCAAACCTCGGCCTAATTAGGGCAATGCACCTTTGAGTGGATACCGGTCAAACGCGAAAAAACATTGCGAAATCAAAGAAGTTAGAGCGTCAGAAATTAAAGCCTGACCATTTGTAATCAAAGCTGTAGGAGACGGTCGCTCCGAATGTATACTGATCGGGTGTGCCAAGTTCCTTGATGATCGGGCTTTTACCGGCATCGCCGATCAGCCGCTCATACCCGCCATGCACTGTCATGGCCCAGGCAGGATTGAACTGGTAGCCGATGGATGCGTAAGCACCGACCGCGCGGAAGCCACCACTGGGCCGGTACGGATCGACCTGACCGTTAGCCAGGGCATCCGCGCCCGTCACGCCGTAATGGGTGCGCATGAAATGGCTATCGGCGAGCGACAGGCGCGGACCGATGGCAAAAGTGAAATTCCCATAGGTTTGCACAACATCGACGCCAAGATCGGCGATAAAACCATCCTCTGAGCGGAAACCCCGCCGTACTTCGATACGGGCACGCAACAGGTCCGGCACCGCCCAGACATTCATGAACGCGCCCCCCTCGATGGTCCAGCGCGTCTTGTGCAACCCGGTCAGCACTGCATCGTTATCCGCCGAGCGAGCACCCCGGTAGCGCCCGACGACACCGACGGCAACAAGCTGGTTTTTATAGAATGCGTAGTCGATATTATCGTCAGGCGAATACCAGACAGGCTTTTCCCATGGGCGACGGATCGATAGTGACGGATAACCGAAAAGACTGAACTGATCCGAACCGTTCCACTCAGGCGAGACGGTAACATTGCCCTTGAGCGTGACGATCCAGGCATCGGGATCATAGCCCGCCGATGCACCTCGTGAGGGCGGATCGCCCGCAAGCGACGGCGATGTCGAAAGCACGAGAATGGAGAGAGGAATCAAGAACTGGATCGGACGCACGATAATCTCCATAATGCGAAGCGTAACCATTAGATACCGCCTGCGTTAGGAAACTCTCAAAACTTATGGTTGCAATCCAGTTATTTTTGCGACGATGCGACATTTTGCTGTGATAATCATTTATCCTGCCGATAAAAAGGGGTAGCTGACGACAGCCCTAATGTGTATTGCTCACCCGTTAAAAGTAGGATCATGTGTAACAAAAGCACGGGTTTGATCTATTTTTTCACACGCACTCTTCAGGATACAGGAGTTTCCCATGCGCGCCCTTTTCATCGCCATTCCCCTGATGCTCGCGTCCGCGACGTCGTTCGCCTGCACCACCCAGGAACAGGTTCAGGCCAAGAGTACCGAGATGCAGACCGCTGCGATGGCTGCGGCTCAGAAGAACCCGACCAAGATGCAGGAATGGTCCATCAAGATCCAGAAGGAAAGCATTGCCATGCAGGAAGAAGCCGTGAAGAACCCGGCCATGGCCAACGACATGGTACGCGCCTGCAAATACCTTGACGAGAAGATCGCCGAACTGAAGGAACTTGCGAAGTAAGTTTTTTACTTATCCCGAGTTTCTGAACGGGGCGCTCAATGCGCCCCGTTTTCGTTCAATGATGCAATATCTTTGACAGAAACAGTTGCGCCCGTTCCGAGCGCGGTTTGCCAAAGAAATCGTCGGTCGGCGCATCCTCGACGATTTCGCCCTTGTCCATGAACACCACCCGATGCGCCACCTTGCGGGCGAAACCCATTTCGTGGGTCACCACCATCATCGTCATGCCGTCTTTAGCAAGCGCCACCATGACATCGAGCACCTCGTTGATCATTTCCGGATCGAGGGCCGAAGTCGGTTCGTCGAACAGCATGGCAATCGGGTCCATCGCCAGCGCCCTAGCAATGGCAACGCGCTGCTGTTGGCCGCCAGAAAGCTGGCCCGGATATTTTTCAGCCTGATCCTTTAATCCGACGCGCTCCAGAAGCGCCATACCCTTGGCCGTCGCTTCACCCCGTGAACGCCCCAGCACCTTCTCCTGCGCCAGACGCAAATTCTGCATGATGGTGAGATGCGGGAACAGCTCAAAATGCTGGAACACCATGCCGACGCGGGAGCGCAGTTTCGGCAGATCGGTTTTCGGATCGTTGACCTTGACGTTATCAATGCGGATTTCACCGCCCTGGATCGGCTCCAGCGCATTGACACATTTGATGAGGGTGGACTTGCCGGAACCGGACGGCCCACACACCACCACCACCTCGCCGCGCCCGACCATTGTCGTGCAATCTTTCAGCGCCTGAAAAGCGGAGCCATACCATTTATCGACGTGTTCGATCCGGATCATGATAAAACCTAACGGACGATAGCCGTGCGGCGCTGGAGCTGCCGCACGGCCAGAGAAGCGACGAAAGAAATCACGAAATAGACAGCAGCCGCAAACAGATACATTTCCACCAGCCGGAAATCGCGGTTGGCGATTTTGCTGGCCGCGCCGAGAAAATCGGTGAGCGACAGCACGTAGACGAGGGTCGTGTCCTGAAACAGGGCGATGGTCTGCGTCAACAGCACCGGCAGCATGTTACGAAATGCCTGCGGCAGCACGACCCTCCCCATCACCTGCCAGTAAGACAGGCCGAGAGCATACCCGGCAGCAGATTGCCCAGAGGGGATCGATTGGATGCCCGCCCGCACGATCTCGGCGAAATAGGCCGCCTCGAACATGGTAAAGGTGATGAGAGCCGACAGAAACGGCCCGATGCCGACCGGCTGCGATGCGCCAATGACCCATTGCGCGATCAGCGGCACCAGAAAGTAGAACCAGAAGATCACCAGCACCAGCGGCAATGAGCGCACAAAATTGACATAGAACGCAGCAATTCCCGGCAACAGCGGCAGGGAGCCGAGGCGCATCAGGGTCAGCAGCGTACCGAGCGCCACACCGCCGAGGCTGGCAAGCGCCGTCAGTTGCAGGGTAAACGCCATACCGTCGAGGAACAAGTAGCTGAGGGAGCGTTCGATAACGCCGAAATCGAAATTGGAAAACATCACCGCTCCCTATCGCGCGCCCGTAAAGCCGGGAATCGCCAGTCCGCGCTCAAATCGCCGGGCGATGACGACAATAACGAGATTGATGGCAAGATAGGCGAATGTCGCCGCGCTCAAGGCTTCGAAGGTCTTGAACGTATTCTCCGACATCGACAGCGTCTGCGCCATCAACTCGATAACGCCGATCGTGAAAGTAGTGGCGGTGTTCTTGAAGTTATTGAGAAACTCCGATGTCATCGGCGGCAACATGATGCGATAGGCAATCGGCAGCAGCACATGGCGATAGGTTTGTACCGTCGTCAGCCCGAGGGCTGTCGCTGCCATACGCTGGCCCTTGGGAAGGGAGCCGATCCCGGCCCGCACCTGCTCGGCGACACGCGCCGAAGTGAACAGCCCGAGGCTACAAATCGCCGTGTAAACAGAGCCGTTCGGCAATTGTTTCAACCAACTGCCCCATTCGCGCGGCAACAGTTCCGGCAACACGAAATACCCGAGAAACAGTTGCACCAGCAGCGGAATGCTGCGGAACAACTCGACATGACATGTGCCAATGAAACGGGTCGTCCAGAACGGCAGCGTGCGCATGACGCCGATCAGTGACCCGAAGACAAAAGCGATGACCCAGGAGCCAAGCGCCACCACCACAGTCCATTGCGCTCCCATCAGCAGCAACGTCGCATAGGTATCGACGCCGTTGGTCGAGACATCCCAGAATATGCCCCAGTTCCAAGTATAATGCATCGCCGCCCCCGCCGGGCGTTAGAGCATCTTGCGCTGAAGCGGGAACCGGCTCAGCGGGACAAAATGCGGAAAAACAAAGGAACCCAGAGCAGGATACGTTCCCGTGTAAACGCATCCTGCTCCAATCAGGTTTCGGTACAGGTGGAGAGGACGAACGGGCTTTGCTCTCCCGCCTGACAGGATTAGTTATTGCGCCACCTTGGCAACATAATCCTTCGGATCGCCACTATCGGTCGGGTGCGCCATCACCTGCTTGAACTCGGCACTCATCGGAATGTTGAGGGTGACGCCCTTCGGCGGAATCGGCTTCAGGAACCAGGTATCATAGAGCTTGGCGATGGTGCCGTCCTTGAACATCTTCGCCATGGCGTCATCGACCACCTTCTTGAACTGCGGGTCATCCTTGCGGATCATGCTGCCATAGGGTTCAACCGACAGGGCCTGAGACGAGATCACATAATCGCCCGGAGTCTTCGAGTTGGCAGCGAGGCTCGCCATCAGGATATCGTCCATGACAAAGGCGACAGCACGGTCGGTTTCGACCATCAGGAACGCCTCGGCGTGATCCTTGGCCGGCAGGATCGTCATGCCAAGCTGTTTCTCGCTGTTGAGTTCGGTAATCTGCTTGAGGTTGGTAGTGCCGGAAGTCGAGACGACCGTCTTGCCTTTCAGATCGTCCAGCGACTTGAAGTTATGGATCTTCTTCGAGATGAAGCGGTTCGCCGTGACAAAATGGGTCAGGGTGAACGAAACCTGCTTCTGGCGATCAAGATTATTGGTGGTGGAGCCACATTCGATATCGATGGTGCCATTGGCCATCAGCGGAATGCGGGTTGCCGAAGTAATCGGCACCAACTTGACCTCCAGCTTGTCGAGCTTGAGATTTTCTTTCACCGCATCGGCAATCTTCAAGCAGAGATCCTGACCGTAACCGACGACTTTCTGGTTGCCGTCGTAATAGGAAAACGGCACGGAGGAATCCCGGTGTCCGATGGCAATAACACCGCTTTCCTTGATCTTCTTCAAGGTTCCGGTCAATTCTTGTGCGAAGGAAGGCTGCGCCGCCAGACCAGCAGCGAATGCCGCCAAGAGGACGGGCTTCAAAATGGTTATGGTTTTCTCGTTCACCGGCTTCTCCTGTGGTGACAGTTCAAAACCCGCCTATCCCGCCCGGCGATCGAGCGTAAAACACAAACTGAACAGGCAAAGTTCTGCAATTTCAATGGCGATATATCCATGGCCTCTTACGTACCCGCATCTGCTTGCAAAGAATGTGCATGATTTCCGTCATGCCACATCCTGCTACGCTTACGGATCTGAGCAGAGATATATGGCGGCAACGGGAGAAGCGTTTTTAAACTTTAGTTCCCTTACGGAACATGACGTCCTAAAAAGCAAACAAGACTTGCTGCCTTCATTCTCGTCATGAAGCCCAGACACCGCCATAGGTAGGCACATAGCCGAGCATGTTCTCTGTCAAACGGCTCGGCGGATGACGAAAATGCGAAAATGAAAAAGGTCATGGCATCTCCACATCCGTTCAGGCCGGAAAATGCTCAAAAATCGTCATTACAAAAATAAAAGCGGGCGCACCGTTCCAGGCATGCCCGCTTATCAAGACTATTCCGGAAAACCGGAAATGCTATTTAACTCGCCCATGCAACCGCATGGGACACCTGCACCGCTCATCCCTCAGCGCGGACCGGGATGCAGTTTCCCATATACCGTCAGCAGCAACCGCTTTTAGCGATTCTGGATCACCTTCCCGGCAACCACCCAGGCAATCGGAATCGCCACGATCATCGCTGCGACAACCGCTACGGGAATATACAGCATGGCCTGGTTGGAAAGCTGCGGAACCATCAGAACACAGATGATGAAAGCGCCCGCAAGCACGGTAGCAGCCAGCGACCAGAAGACAAAAGCCAATCTCAGCATGTTGCAAGAGCCCTGATTATCGGCGAAGTTCGCCGCGGTTACCTTCTACCGGCACCTTATGGGACCGATGTGACGCACGTGTGGCATTGACTTCAGATGTTCCCGTTCCGCCTGCGAATTGCTTTGATCCGTATCAAATTTGCGGATGACTTATATCAATTATTCAATATCCATGAAATTCTGCTCGTGAAGCGTAAACCCGCCCGATGAAATCCATGCAGAAACAACGGCATGGCAATCGTTGACGGCAGACGGTATCGTGAAGGCGCAACGATTGTTGCTACCTCAAGTTCATTCCTATGGTAGGGATTGATGATTGCAAAAGCATGAGACGGAGCAACCGCCGAATCCGGAGACGCCATCGTGCGCGAAACGCCATGGAGTTTGCCTTGCTTTTGAGCCAGCGCAGCCCGGTATTTTTCTTTCTTGCGGTCTGGAGCAAACGCCTGCGCCGGATTGCTCAATGGCATTGCGACGGACGCAGTTATGCTCTTGAGCGGCGCGGGACAATGCTCCCGTTCCGTATAAAGGAACACAGTTCCAGATTGTTGCGCTCCTATGACGGCATCGACCGGCAGTTGCAGATCAACAAGGTGCATAATCTGAAATGCGCCGTCGCCCGGCTCAACGGCATCGTCATCAAGCCGGGGGAGGTGTTCTCGTTCTACAGGCTGATCGGCTGGCCAAACCGTTATACGGGCTACCGTCCGGGGGTGGAACGACACCCGTGCACTGGCTGGCGCTGATCGGCTTGATGGCACTTGCCTGCCTCTGTCACAGGGTTGCAATCGTCCATGCCTGCGCACTCATCGCTGCGCTCGTCATCCTGGCCCTCGCTACAACTGGGGCATTACGATCCGGAAGGCTCGTCATCGGCGCAGCTGTCGTCTTCGACTACATCGTTTTCGCCATTGTCTCGAAAAACGTCAGTTGGCAGGACATTGCCCGGTTGAACGGCGGCAATTTTCTGCCGGGTGCGGTGTCGCTCGCCCTGCAACCCGGCTTGCCGTGGGCGATCAAACTGGAATTTGCCCTGTGTCTGGTTGCCCTGACCGTCGCAATCGCGATACGGCGACCCGGCATCCGGCTCCTGGTGCCGGTCGCCCTGCTCATGACGGCCTTCATTCCAGCCTTCGGGCAGGAACCGTTCAGCTTTGGCGAACGCCTCGGCCTGTTCTTTCCATATTTCTGTACCGTTTTTATCTGTTCAAGCGTCCGCGAAGATGGCACCGCTGCCCTGAGGACACCAGATTACGCGCTGATTGCGCTTGCTGTCGCCGTTAACGCCTTCCGGATCGACTATTCCTATCCGCTATCCCTCAACCCGCCCTATGAGCAATACGCAAAACTCACGGATGAGCTTGGAGAATACGATATACCGATGTTGATCTTGCATCGCGGTATGCACTTTTATTACAAATATACCTCCGGGCGGGATGCCTTCTCTTATGAGCCGGAGAAGCACTGGGACGGTAAGCGGGTATGGCGGCTCGTCCATGGCGTCAGCCCGGAAGAGGCTTTTGCCTATCTGCCAACGGAATGCTCCTGGGGCGAGGCCGCCGAACGCCTGCGTGAGCCGCAATATCTGCTGGTGCGGGAGAATTGCTATGCACAGATGCGCGCCGCCATACGGCAGGACATGAACCCGGAACTCTACGACCTGTTATGGAGCAACACCATGAATCCGAGCCGTCCGCGCCCGGATTTCCTGTACAAGAAGCATACCGACGATCCAGAGGAAGCCTTTCCGGCATTGCCACCGCAGGCAACGAATGGCAGCTGACTCACGGATACGAAATACCATCTCCTGAAAAAGTGAAATCCGCTCTGGAATCGGCGATCCGGAGCGGATATTGATCGCACCGATCCTTTCACGATTGATATCTGCCGCGAACCGTCATGCCCACACGCTCCCTCGTCATCCTTCCCGACAAACAACTGCGCGTCGTCTCGCAGCCGATTGCGACAATCACCAACGACATCCGGAAACTTGCCGACGATATGCTCGCCACCATGTACGAAGCGCCCGGCATCGGCCTCGCGGCAATCCAGGTTGGCGTTGCCCGACGGCTCATCACCATCGACATCGACAAATCCGACGAGCATGAGCCAAACCCGATGGTGCTCATCAATCCGGAAATCCTCTGGCGCTCGGAAGAAACCAATGTCTATAATGAAGGCTGCCTGTCGATCCCAGATTATTACGAGGACGTAGAGCGCCCGGCCAGTGTCAAGGTTCGCTACACCGACCTGAACGGCAAGACCATCGAGATCGACGCCGACGGATTGCTCTCCACCTGCCTGCAGCACGAGATCGACCATCTCAACGGCGTATTGTTCATCGATTACCTGTCGAAGCTGAAGCGTGATCGGGTGATAAAAAAGTTCAGCAAGGCCGCTAAGCGGGATGCGCACGGCAAACCGTTGTAAGACAACGCAACGAAAGGGCTGGTATGAACCTCAAAATCGTTTTCATGGGTACGCCAGATTTCGCCGTGCCGACTTTGGCGGAAATCGTCGGCCAAGGACATGAGGTGGTCGCGGTTTATACCCGCGCTCCCGCCGCTGCCGGACGCGGCATGGAACTGAAACTCTCGCCGGTGCATCAACTGGCGGAACGGTTCGGCCTGCCGGTCGAGACACCGAAGACCCTGAAAACAGAAGAAGCGGCGCAAACCTTTGCCGCTTATGGGGCCGATGTCGCCGTGGTCGTCGCCTATGGCATGCTGCTACCGAAAGCGATCCTCGATCTCCCGCCCCTCGGCTGTCTCAATCTGCACGGCTCCCTTCTACCGCGCTGGCGCGGCGCAGCACCGATCCAGCGGGCAGTAATGGCCGGCGACACGGAAACCGGTGTCGCCGTCATGCGCATGGAGGAAGGGCTGGATACCGGACCGGTGGCGATGGTCGAACGGTTTGTTATCGGTCCGGACATGAGCGCGGGCGACGTACATGATCGAATGATGGTCCTCGGCGCGGATCTGATGGTGCGCGCCCTCGCTGCCCTGTCACGAGGTGCGCTGGCTTTCACGCCGCAACCGGATGACGGCGTGACGTATGCCAGCAAGATCACCAACGAGGAAGCCCGTATCGACTGGCACACCAGCGCCCAGAGCGTGCATGACAAGACACGCGGTCTATCGCCGTTTCCGGGGGCGTTCTTCATGGCCGATTTCGGCAAGGGGTCGGAGCGGGTGCGCCTGTTGCGCACCGCCCTCACGGCTTCGCTCTCCGACCCACCGGGCACCTTGACCGGCGACGGGCGCGTTGCCTGTGCCGAGGGTGCGGTAAAACTGGTGCAGGTTCAGCGTTCCGGTAAAGCGCCGATGAGCGGCGAAGAATTCCTGCGCGGCGCACGGCTCGCAGAGAAAACGATTCTGCCATGAGCGAAAACCCGGAAGGCCGATTTACCACTCGCCCGGAAACACCGGATGACATCGCTGTCATTCATCGCATCAATACAGCAGCGTTCAGTCGCCCGGACGAAGCGGATCTGGTTGACCAGTTGCGCCGCGATGGTGATCTCGTTCTATCCCATGTCGTCTGCAATCAATTGGGCGAAGTCTGCGGCCACATCGCCTTTTCCCGTCTGCGGACAGAGGGAAGCACGATGCGCGCCTCGGCACTGGCCCCGGTCGCCATCCTGCCGGATATGCAAAGGCAGGGAGCCGGATCGGTCCTGATCCGCTCAGCGCTTCAACAACTGACGCGGGACGGCGAGGATCTGGTGCTGGTCCTCGGAGAGCCGGATTATTACCGGCGTTTCGGCTTCGAGGCCACCTTGGCGGCCCAAGTGAAAACGCCATACGATGGCCACTATCAGCAGGCCGTCGCCCTGACGCAGCATGGCAAAACCTTTTGCGGAGCGTTGAGTTACGCCGCCGCTTTCGCAGAACTGGAATAACCGTGCCGCGCTTCAAGCTGATCGTCGAATACGATGGCCGCCCGTTTTCCGGCTGGCAGCGGCAAGCGGAAGAACCGTCGGTGCAGCAGACCGTCGAAGAGGCGATAGAAGCCTTTGTCGGCACACCGGTGCGGCTGCATTGCGCCGGGCGTACCGATGCCGGGGTGCATGCCACCCATCAGGTCGCGCATGTCGATCTTGAAAAGCCATGGCGGACCGACACGGTGCTGAACGCCACCAACGCCCATCTGCGCGATCAGGCCCCGGAGCGCGAGACGCGGGTGTCGATCCTCAAGGTCACCGCCGTTGCCGACACATTCGATGCGCGGATTTCCGCCGTGCGACGGCATTATCTTTACCGCATCCTCAACCGCCGCCCGCCGCCGGGGCTAGAGGCCGGGCGTATCTGGCACATTCCCCGCCCGCTTGATGAAACCCTGATGGCAGCGGCAGCGCAAACCCTCGTCGGCCACCACGATTTCACCACCTTCCGCTCTGCCCATTGCCAAGCCCCCGGCCCGTTCAAGACCCTGGAACGCCTTGATGTCGAGCGCCATGGCGAGGAAGTGCGGGTCTATGCCAGTTCCCGCTCGTTTCTGCATCATCAGGTGCGCTCGATGGTCGGCACCATCGCTCAAGCGGGCCTGAAACGGTGGAGCGTCGCCGATGTCCGCTCCGCCCTCGAAGCGAAAGACAGAACCCGCTGCGGCCCACAAGCCCCCTCCGGCGGCCTTTACTTCATCGGCGTCGATTACAACGGCGCCGATGAACCGGTACATCGATAAACCCACCGCTTCCGCTCATCATTCATTCACCGACAGCGCGTATGATCCGTTCTCGTTTTACGGGAATCGGGCCCCCTCGATTCCCGCAATCATCGAAACGGCGCGGACACTCCGCATTACGGGTAAACAACCATCCGGTATGGGCGGAACCTGAGCGCGCCTTATGTTGTCATTGAGTGCACAGCGCAGAACCGTTCCGGCCAGAGCAACCGGTATGGGCTTCACACAGCTGGGCAAACGGATAAAGCGATGGACCCTCTCGTTGCCCTCTCCTATCTCGGCGTTCTGCTCTTCGGTTATATTCTGGGCCGAGTGGTCAGCAGGCCGACACTCCCGCCCGAACCGACCTCCCGCACGACAATGCCGGACACGCCCAGCGCAATCATCCCGCCGCACTCCATCCCCGTTTCACCTCCTTTCGCCGCCCAGACGAGCAGAAGCCCAGGAGAACAATCGCCCTCCGCCAATCCAGATGCAGACATAGAAGAACTGATCCGCAACGATCGTCTCATCAACGCCATCAGGCTCTACAGCGCACGCTACAATGTCGATCTGCGGCAGGCCAAGGATGCGGTCGAGGAGATGGTGAAGCGAATGCAGTAGGGCAGGAATTGCCAACCCAAAGCACGTTGTGCCGGAAAGAACCCAGACACAAGAAACTGGTCGAGAGAGCATGCTTTCGTGGGCTTTATGAGCAATCCTCGCATGAGCATGGAACTCTGAAGTACAAAACGTAGACTTGGCCTGCACCAATTATTGAGATCATTCTGGTTTCAGGACACCAGAGGCCCTCATTTCTTCCAATACAGAATTATTCTGGCGCTATTTTTTTCGTCTGCGATGCTATTTTACAGTAGAAGTTCCGTAACATCCTGTCGGTTGATGAAGAGTTTGCCCACATCTCGCCCTTCCGGTCCGATTTGCCGATATCCCGAAGATCGATCCGGTTAGTCGGATTCGCCAGAAATCTTATTACCTGACAGCGGCTTCCGCCTCTGCCCAGGCATTCCGCCCCCTGACGACGGGGCACTCTGATCCCGTCAGGCCGAAACATTCTGCAACCGACACGAATCGTGTCGGCAGCAACGACCCCGGTCACACAAGCTGAACCTACCCCCCCAAGGTTGGAGGCACAAAGCAGAAGAAAACACAAAAGTAATTTACATCATAGCGTTCACTGCCACCCTTGCCAAACGTAGCCCACCTCCGGTATCGAACGGATATGGCAGCCGTTTGATCGCGCTCAATGGCGCTGGCTTCAAGTGGTGCTGGATTGGAACCAACCGACTGGGGAATCGGTAAAGACGTGATTCGGTCTTTCTTTTGCGCTAATACTGGGCCATTCCGACAGGATCATCGGGTGAGGGGCACGGCGATGAGCCGTTCAATGATGGGAGCGTTCCTTGGAAAATATCGGTAACTTCAACAAAACACATGGGGCGGAAACGTTCGGCTTGAAGAATCTGAAGCGCGTTTTCTGGAATCTGACAGCGCCGTCGCTTTATGAACATGCTATCCGCCGCAATGAGGCGCAGATCGTCAAGGGCGGCGCGTTGCTTGCCGAGACGGGTTCGCACACCGGGCGCTCGCCGAAAGACAAGTTCGTCGTCCGCGACCAGAACACCGAAAACATGGTGTGGTGGGACAATAACGGTGCCCTGTCCCCGGCGAATTTCGAAGTCCTCTATGCCGATTTTTTGAAGCATGCCGAGGGCAAGGAACTGTTCATTCAGGATCTTCACGCTGGCGCGGAGGCTGCCTATCAGGTCAAGGCGCGTGTCATCACCGAGCTTGCCTGGCATTCGCTGTTCATCCGCAACCTGCTGATCCGCCCCGAGATCGCGGCACTCGCCTCCTTCGTTCCCGATCTGACGATCCTCGACCTGCCGAGCTTCAAGGCCGATCCGAAGCGCCATGGTTGCCGCACCGAGACGATCATCGCCTGCGATTTCACCCGCAAGATCGTGCTGGTCGGCGGTTCTGCCTATGCAGGCGAAATGAAGAAGTCGGTCTTCACCTATCTCAACTATATCCTGCCACCGCAAGGCGTAATGCCGATGCACTGCTCGGCCAATACCGGCCCGGCGGACGACACGGCGGTATTCTTCGGTCTCTCCGGCACCGGCAAGACGACGCTCTCCGCCGACCCGACGCGCACCCTCATCGGTGACGACGAGCATGGCTGGAGTCCGAAGGGCGTGTTCAATTTCGAGGGCGGCTGCTACGCCAAGACGATCCGTCTCTCCCGCGAAGCTGAACCCGAGATCTTTGCCACCACCGAACGCTTCGGCACGGTGCTGGAAAACGTGGTAATCGACCCGCTGACCCGTGTCCCTGATTTCAACGACGGCTCGAAGACGGAAAACACCCGCTGCGCCTATCCGCTCGATTTCATTCCGAACGCCAGCGCCACCGGTTGCGCCGGAATTCCGCAAAACATCGTCATGCTGACCTGCGACGCCTTCGGCATCCTACCGCCCATCGCCAAGCTGACTCCCGCCCAGGCGATGTATCACTTCCTGTCCGGCTATACCGCCAAGGTAGCGGGAACTGAGCGCGGCATTACCGAACCGGAGGCAACGTTCTCGACCTGCTTCGGCGCGCCGTTCATGCCGCGCCATCCGTCGGTCTACGGCAACCTGCTGCGCGACCTCATCGCCAAACACGGCGCCAATTGCTGGCTCGTCAGCACCGGTTGGACCGGCGGTAAGTACGGCACGGGCAGCCGTATGCCGATCAAGGCGACCCGCACATTGTTGACGGCAGCCCTTGACGGATCGCTCGCCAAGGTATCCTTCCGCAAAGATGAAACCTTCGGCTTCATGGTGCCGACTGCCGTTCCCGGCGTCGATACCAAGATCCTCAACCCGGTTGATACCTGGGCCGACAAGACCGCGTTCACCGAAACCTCCCGCAAGCTCGTCGACATGTTCACGAAGAATTTCAAGATTTTCGAAGCACATGTCGATGCCGAGGTAAAGGCCGCCGGCCCGCGCGCGGGCTAACGTCTCCCGCACCGACGGTATGAACCGCCGCGCCGGGAAGCCCCCGGCGCGGATTTTTTGCCTCTGCAATTTGTCCTCTTCATCCGGCCTCTCGCCACCGCCTCATGGGCGCGAATACCGGCTGGACCGCCAACCCGCCCCTCCCGGATATCGACAATGTCACGCCTTTTTCCCGATAACGGTCCGACCCGCTTCACCAACGCAGATTTTGCTCTCTATGCCGGGATCATCCTGTTCTGGGGTACAAGCTGGATTGCGATTATGGCGCAACTTGGCGTCGTCTCGCCGGAAATCTCGCTGTTCTGGCGGTTCCTGCTCGCCGCAGTGCTGATGCTGCTTCTCGCCTGGGTGAAGGGTGTGCCGTTGCGGTTTTCGTGGCGCGATCATCTGCGTTTCATCGCCGCCGCCGTTACCATGTTCTCGACCAACTTTCTGATGTTCTATTACGGCGGCCTACACATCAAATCCGGGCTGCTGGCGGTGGTGTTCTCGCTTGCCTCGATCATCAACCTGATTCTCGGCTCCCTCATCCTGCGCCAACCCCTGGAAGCACGGGTGGCAATCGGCGGGCTGATCGGCTTCTCCGGTATCGGCCTCCTGTTCTGGCCGGAGATCATGGGCACCGGTTTCAACCGTGAAGCTCTGATCGGTTTTGCATTCTGTGTTACCGGAACCATGCTCTTCTGCACCGGCAACATCATCTCCAGCATCATCCAGCGACGTGGCGTGCCGATTCTCTCAGCCACCACCTGGGGAATCATCTACGGAACGATCAACCTCGGCCTCATCAGTCTGGCGCGCGGCCAAGCATTCATCATCGAACCGACGTTGAAATATGCCGTCTCATTGATCTGGCTCTCAGTCGGCGCAACCATCGGCGCCCTGTTCTGTTACCTGAACCTGCTGCGCCGCATCGGTGCGGCCCGGGCAGGCTATGCAACGGTACTGTTCCCGATCGTCGCCCTCGCCATCTCCACCTTTGCTGAAGACTACCAATGGAAGCCTCTCGCCCTCCTTGGTCTTGCCTGCGCCCTGTTCGGCAATGTCCTGGTGCTGCGGCGCAAAAGTACCTAATATGACAAAATACAACCAATCTTTCCCTCACAATAATCCGGACGACACGGTGTCCCGATCCCTTGCAACAGGAGAACCCGCCCGTTTGACCGGTGGAGACATGTCCCTGTTTGCCGGCATAGTCTTTTTCTGGAGCACGAACTGGATTGCAATCCGGGCACATCTCGGCGTCGTTGCGCCGGAAGTATCCCTATTCTGGCGTTTTCTCCTCGCGTCGCTGATCATGCTGGGATTGTCCTGGTTCATGCGTGCGCCGCTGCGTTTCCCTGTACGGGATCACCTGCGCTTCATCGCTGCCGCCGTCACGATGTTCTCGACCAACTTCCTATGTTTTTATTACGGCGGTCTTTACCTCAAATCCGGACTGATGGCGGTGGTGTTCTCCCTCGCATCCATCGTCAACCTGATTCTCGGCTCCCTCATCCTGCGCCAACCCATGGAGATGCGGGTCGCCCTTGGCGGCCTCATCGGCTTTTCCGGCATCGGCCTGCTGTTCTGGCCGGAGATCATGGGAGCAGGCTACAACCGCCAGGCAATAATCGGGTTCGGTTTCTGTGCTGTCGGTACGCTGTGTTTCTGCACCGGCAATGTCATCTCCAGCCTTATCCAGCGGCGTGGCATAGCGGTGCAGTCAGCCGCAACATGGGGATGTATTTACGGGATGATCAACCTCGCCCTCATCAGCCTGTTCCGTGAGCAACCCTTTATCATTGAGCCAACAGTCAAGTACATCGCCGCCGTCATCTGGTTGACAGTCGGTGCAACCGTGGGCGCGATGTTCTGCTACCTGAATCTGCTCCGTCGCCTTGGCGCAGCGCGGGCTGGTTATGCGACTGTCCTGTTTCCCATTGGAGCGCTTACCATCTCGACTGTTGTCGAAGGATATCACTGGACAATCCTCGCATTCCTCGGCGTGGCCTGCGCTCTGTTCGGCAACATTCTGGTGTTAAGGCGTCGCCTGTGAAGAATATTACAGCCACTCTTCACAGGCGACTGCGGAAACTCCGCAGTTTCCGGCAACGTGGTTGATCGCCGAGTATACGGTTTTCAGAGTTCCAACGACCAGAATTCCTGGTCGAATCGCTTCCCATAAGCCTCTTGTTCAGGCACCGCCTCGATCATGCGAAAATTGAGACGTCCATAAAGCGCTCGTGCATCGACAAGACAGCTATAAGTTTCTAGTTGCACCTCCTGAAACGAGTGCGCGCGAGCATGGTCGAGAGCGGTTTGCAGCATCGCATACCCAGCGCCTTTACCCCTGTATTGCGGCAGTACCAGCACGAAATTGAGGAATGCCACACTGTCAGCCCTGTCCGATATCGCTATCGACGCTACGCGTTCACCCCCCATCAATCCAATCCAGATGCGATTGAATGAATCTGGTCGTTCAAGAAAGGCCCGCATCTTCCTGGCAATGTTATCCTGGAAGCGCCTGTCAAAACCGAACTCCGTGGCATAGACATCGCCATGAGTAGCAATAATCCATTCGTGATCGTCCTGTTGCGCTAATCGCATCGTCAATTCTGTGGCCGTCACTTAAAAACCCCGTTTGCCTCTGCTGGCTTTAGCCATTTCAGTTTGTTAGCGCATTTTTCTGCTTGAGCAATGTATCTGACACCGGATTACTTCCCGAGTGGCATCTTTCAGCATCCGCCCAGCAAGATCGGCGGTGGGCCAATCTGCGGGCGGCGGGCCAGAATGCAGCAATTCCGACATAGGCGGCATATATATCAGCCGCCCGCCATAGGTTGCATTCGGCTTCTCAGTGGCGACATACGCCGAGTAACAACTGCTCTTTCGGGGTTCTCGCCTCATCGATTTCGTAAATTACCTCCTGAGCCACCACCCTGCTCGCCATCGTACAATTTCTGGCATTCGCCGATCACTTCATCGTCTTCAACCTGAAAGATTTCGGCTCGCCGTTGGCGATACCGCAATAGATTCTCTTCATCGTCACGGCAGCCTTGGCGTTGATCAGCTATCGGAAAGCATCGAGATTGAGCCTCAGGACTGAATGTCCCTTCTTACATCCCCCCGCCTGTGTCAGGACTTGCATCGCAACAGCCGAACACATAAAGACAACGCAAGGCTCCCGAACTAGAGCACTTTCCGCCGAAGTGGCCACCGGTTCGGCGCAAGAAAATGCGGTAAATAAAGGAAAGTTAGAGCGCAATCCGATGCAATTTGATCGGATCGTGCTTTAACCGGCGAACATGGAACGGGCGGTTTTCAAGAGTAGGGTATGAGGGGAAAACAGTTCATTCCGTATGTGGCAGCGGCCTTCTTTGCCTGCGTGCCCCTGAATCTTGCCCTGTCTGCCCAAGCCCCCGAAGACATCGCGCGCCAGAGCGCGCAATCGCTTAACCTCCAGACCGATCTTCCCATCAAGGAATTCGATGAGGCTGGAGATTCTCCCCACTCAGCTTCGCAAACAGACTCAGGTGCAATCAGCGCCAAGGGCATATTCTGGGTTACGGCAATCATTGCCATTATCCTCGCCGCAGCCCTGTTCTGGAACAGTTCATGGGGCATCGACCGTACCCGCACAGTGACAGCGGACGAAGATGAAGAAGCCGAGGCAATTGTGCGCCGGGGAGAGGAAACCCTGTTTGAAGCCGAAGACTGGGTTCAGCGCGGCAACCTTGTGGAGGCGATGCGCGTTCTGCTGACCCGTAGTCTGGGCGAGATGCGCATGCGCCTCGGTTTCACGATTGCCGCCTCCCTGACCAGTCGTGAAATCCTCGAGCATGTTTCCCTGCCACAGGACGGTCGGTCGGCGCTCGCCAATATCGTCGGTCGGGTCGAGCGCGCCTATTTCGGTAATTACCCCGTAACCGCCGTGGATTACGAATCCTGCCGGGACAGTTTCGAAACCCTGGTTCTCTCCTTGTCCGGGGGGAAAACCGCATGAACAAATCGGCCCCCTTTTCGCGACTGGCGATTCTGCTGCTGGTAGTCTGCACCACCGGCCTGTTCGCTCTATCGGTCCTTCTACGCGCCTTTCCCAACAGTGAGGGAGCGACAGGTAACAACATCCGTCCATCCAGCCATTCCCGCTCGGCCGTCGGACATATGGGCTTCTACGAGCTGTTGCGGCGTTCCGGCCTTCCAGTCCAGCGCGGTATCGGCGACGTCATCACGCAAACGGGACGGGACGGGGTGCTGATCGTCGCCGAGCCGGATCGTTACATCCTGATCGGGCAGAACAACTTCAAGTTCACCACTGTCCGGAGCATGCTTCTGGTTCTGCCGAAATGGGGAGGCCTGCGCGACCGTGACCGCAGAGGCTGGATCGCCAAGGCGCGAGAGCTTTCGCCGGCGGTCCCGGATGGGATTCTGTCGCATATCGTCGACGATAGCGAGATCGTGCGCGTTCCACCGCCCCCGGACTGGAGGATAAATGAGATTGGTCTTGACCCACAGACACGGGTGACGACACAGCTCATCACCTCCAGGAAACTGCGCCCGATCGTGGCGACAGCGAACGGTATTCTGCTCGGCGAGGTCAAAAACCAGAAAGGTAGAACCATCTGGGTGCTATCCGATCCGGACATCATCGAAAACCACGGCCTGCTTCAGGGTGCCAATGCCTCATTCGCCCTCAACATGATCAACGCACTTCTCGCTGAAGCTGATGCGGACGGTCCCATCGTCTTCGATGAAACCGTCCACGGCTTCAGCAGTACACCATCCAGCCCGCTACAGATCATGGTAAAGTTCCCCTTCGGCATCGTCACCGGACTTGCCGCCATCGCCATCATCCTGCTGCTCTGGGCAGCGACGGGGCGATTCGGCGCACCGCGCACGGAGCAGTCAGCACTCAATTTCGGCAAAACTGGCCTGATCGCCAATAGCGCCCGCCTCATCGAAAGAGCCGGACATCAGGCGATGGCGCTACAGCGCTACCTGCGCATGACCGTACGCGATGTCGCCACGCAATTACATGCGCCGGCGGCTAACGAAGAAACACAAACGCTGTCCTGGCTCGACCACATCGGAAAAAGCCGCGGCGCAGACCAATCCTGCTCCGAGATCATCTCCCGGGCGGACGGTATCGAACCCCATTCCGCACGCGCCCTGAATCGGCTGTTCGCCTGCGTGCGCGATATTCACACCTGGAAAAGAGAGGTTTTGCATGGACCTTCAGCACGTCGGCGCGATCGCTAACGCCATTCGCTCGGAAATCGGCAAGGTGATCGTCGGCCAGGAACAGGCGATCCACATGCTGCTCACCAGCCTGTTCTGCAGCGGCCATGTCCTGCTCGAAGGCGCCCCGGGAACCGGGAAAACCTTTCTTGCCCAGGCCTTCGCCGTCAGTCTTGATCTCAAGTTCGGACGCATCCAGTTCACTCCCGACATGATGCCGGGCGACGTTCTCGGCACCAACCTGTTCAACTTCCAGACCAACTCCTTTACCTTCACGCCCGGCCCAATCTTCACACAGATTCTTCTTGCCGACGAGATCAACCGCACGCCGCCCAAGACCCAGGCGGCCCTGTTGCAGGCGATGAACGAGCGCACCATCACCATCGACAAGGACACCCATACCCTCGGCGACGATTTCATGGTGGTGGCGACGCAGAATCCCATTGAACAGCAGGGAACTTACCCACTTCCCGAGGCGCAGCTCGACCGCTTCCTGTTCAAGTTGGCGATTGATTACCCGAGCCGCGACGAGGAGCGCGCCATCGTCGCCCGCCACGGCCATCATTCCACCATGCCGAAGATCGAGGAATTCTCAATGCGCCCAGTCATTTCGGCGGCGGCACTGCATCAGGCGCGAGGGCTCATCGCCAATATCCGCCTCACGGATGCACTGGTCGATTACATCGTCGACATCGTCCGCGCCACCCGCAGACATCCGGCTATCGAAACCGGCGCTTCGACCCGCGCCGCCAACATGATGGCATCCGCCGCCCGCGCCTATGCGGCGCTGATGGGGCGGGATTTCGTCATCCCTGACGACGTGAAAAGCCTATCGCTGCCGCTGCTACGCCACCGGCTGGTGATGACACCTGCCGCCGACATCGAGGGCCTGACCAGCGACGGCGTACTGCGCGAGATCGTCGATCAGACGGTGGCTCCGCGATAATGCGCCCGACGCTGCGCGCCGTCACCCTGTTTTCCCTCAGTCTGCCCGTGGCCGGGATGATTTTGGCATGGGACAGGGATCTATGGCCGGTCTCCTTCAATGCCGCAGCTCTGGCGCTCATCGCCATTTTCATTGATGCGCTGCTGCTCATCCCGGCGCGGCATCTCGCTATCGACCTGAAAACCCCGACCCGGCTGCAGACCGCCGAAGAGGGAACAGCGGACCTGTCGGTGACAGCACCCGGGCGCATGGCACCAATCTGGTTCGAGGCCCAACTCGAACAATCGGGCGAAGCGGAACCGCCGCATTCCGAAACCGGACACATGACGGACGGGGTGCTAGGGCTGGCATTGAAGATCCGGTCAGCGCGGCGCGGCCTCATCACCATCGACGCCTTGTGGCTGCGCTGGCGTGGTCTGTGGGGATTGATGGAGCGCCGGATACGCCTGCCTCTGGAACGTACCGTCGAGATACTGCCGGATATTCGCGGCGTGCGCGACGAGGCGCTGCAATTCGTCGCCTACGATGCGGTTTACGGCGTCAAGACACAGAACCAGAAGGGCGAAGGCTCCGAGTTCGAAACCCTGCGCGATTACTCGCAAGGAATGGACAACCGTTTCATCGACTGGAAACGCTCGGCCCGGCACCGCAAGCTCCTGTGCAAGGAGTTCCGACAGGAGCGAAACCATCAAATCGTCCTCGGCTTCGATACCGGCCACCTGATGCTGGAGCCTATCGACGGCCTCTCCCGCCTCGACCACGCCATCAAGGCCGGGCTGGCCCTTGGCTGGGTGGCGCTACACCATGGCGACCTGATCGGTGCCTGCGGTTTCGACGCCGCATTCCGTCATTTTATTGAGCCGGGCCGGGGGATGTCGTACTTCAGCAAGCTGCAACGCTTCGCTTCGGTGCTGAACTATCACACGGAGGAAACCAATTTCACCCTCGGCCTTGCGGAACTGACTTCCCGCCTGCGGCGGCGGGCGCTGGTGGTGGTGTTCACCGAATTCGTCGATACGATCTCGGCGGAAATGCTGATCGAAAGCCTGCACCACACGGCCAAACGCCACGCGGTACTGTTCGTCAGCTTCAAGGATCCGCTTCTGACCGCCTTGCGCGATGCACCGCCGGATACGGTGTCGGCCACGGCACAGGCAGTTCTGGCCGGAGATTTCCTGCGCGAACGCTCCATCGTGCTGGAGCGCATCGCCCGTCTCGGCATTCACTGCCTTGAAGCCCCGGCGCGTGGCCTGCCCGCCGGAGTTCTCAACCGTTATCTTTCGATCAAGCAGAAAGGGCTGTTATAACCCATGCCGGTCGAAGAAAAAGACGATGCCGCAATTGCCATCGCCGGGGCGGAACAGCATACCCCACCCCCAGATCGTCCATCTGGTCAGGATACGATGGCCTTTCTCTCTAGCGACGAGCCATCGTCTTCCCCACCTGCAAACCATC
The DNA here is from genome assembly GCA_031547465.1 of Microvirga sp. Taxonomy (GTDB): domain Bacteria; phylum Pseudomonadota; class Alphaproteobacteria; order Rhizobiales; family Beijerinckiaceae; genus Hohaiivirga. The sequence goes on from JAVBRX010000117.1 coordinate 29,943, forward strand.
TGCGGGAGACATTTGCCGCACAACGCAAGGTCGCCGTTCTGCGCAGCGCCGAATTCCGCAAAGGGCGCGAAGACGATTGGCGGCAACTCGATGAAATGGTGACGCGCGCCGAGAAGAAAGGCATCGGCGCGCTCAGCGCCCAGGATGCGCAAACCCTGCCGCTATTATACCGCGCCACCCTGTCGTCACTGTCGGTTGCCCGCACCATCGCCCTCGACCGCAACCTGTTACGGTATCTCGAAAGTCTGGCGTTGCGCGCCTATCTTGTCGTCTACGGCCCACGCACCGGCATTTTCAGCAATCTGAAATACTTTCTCAGTCAAGGCTTTCCGAGCGCCGTGCGCTCGATCCGCTGGCATCTTCTCGTCGCCTTCCTCGTCTTCATGACGAGCGGATTGGCCGGAACCATTTTGGTGATGGGCGACGAAAGCTATTATTCTTCGTTCATTTCCGACAGGATGGCGCAGGGGCGCACCCCGTCGAGCACGGCGGTGGAATTGCGCGAGGTGCTGTTCGTACCCTGGTACAGTTTCGTCGAAACATTCATCCACTTTGCCAATTATCTGTTCAATCACAACACCATCGTCGGCATCTTCTGTTTCAGCCTCGGCTTTGCCGCCGGGGTGCCAACCCTGTTTCTGCTCGCCTATAACGGTATGATCCTTGGCGCGATGCTCGCCTTGCACATCAACCGCGGTTTAGGGATGGATTTCCTCGGCTGGGTGTCGATCCATGGCGTGACGGAGATACTCGCCATCCTGCTCTGCGGCGCGGCTGGACTGGTGATTGCAGAGAAAATCCTGTTTCCCGGACCACAGGGACGGATGGAAAGCCTCGCTACACGCGGGCGCGAAGCTGCGGGCGTCGCCGCCGGAGCGATTCTAATGTTCTTCATCGCCGGGATCATTGAGGGCGGCTTCCGGCAACTGATTGCCTGGACACCGGGCCGTTTTGCCTTCGCCGCCGTCACCGGCCTCATCTGGGTCAGATATTTCCTCTCCGGCCGAAAGGTGTCAACCCAAGGGGAAACACTGTCATGACGCCTAAAACCGACCGCGTTACAGAACTTCTGGAAGGGCGAAAGCGCAACCGGATGGAGATCGTCAGCCCGGAAGGGGTGGTGCTGGACGTGGAGATCGCCGATAACTGGTCTCGGCTGGGCGCGTTCATCCTCGATTTCCTGTTCTGGATTCTGGCTCTGTTCCTGCTTTATTTTCTGGCGAGCCTTTCGCTGGACGTCTTTTCCTCCGAAGACAGCAGCCTGATCGGCAATGCGTTGTTCAGCCTGTTCGCTTTCTTGATCCGCATTTTCTATTTCATCCACTTCGAACTGGCCTGGCAGGGGCGATCGCCCGGCAAGGTGATCTGCGGCCTGCGCGTCATCGACCGCAAGGGCGGGCCACTGACCCCCGCCGCCATCTTCGCCCGCAACCTCACCCGCGAGTTCGAGGTTTTCCTGCCGATTCAACTCTATCTGATCATGAGCATCAGCTACGGTCTCGACGGCTGGCAACAACTGGCGCTCTTCCTTTGGTCCCTGACCTTCGCCGCATTGCCGATGTTCAACCGCCAACGGCTGCGCTGCGGTGACCTGATCGGCGGCACCCTCGTCATCGCCATGCCGAAACATGCCCTGCTCGAAGACCTGTCGCAACGGGCAGACTCGGAGCAGTCAACTTTTACGCAAAGTTACACCTTTACCCGCCACCAACTGGCCGCCTACGGCGCGTTCGAACTCCAGGTGCTGGAAGAAATGCTGCGCCGCCCACGCACCTTCGAGACCGACCAGCTCATGGAGCAGGTCTGCGGCAAGATCTGTCAGAAAATCGACTGGACCGAACCGGTCGCCTCCACCGACACCCGCCGTTTTCTCAACGCCTTCTATGCCGCCGAACGCGGCGAACTCGAACGTGAACAGCTTTATGGCCGCTATCGCGCCGACAAAACCCAAAGCACCGCCTCGTCCACGCCACCTCCCCGACATTGGGAGGCATTGCATCGCAACAAAAGCCCTGCCAAGCGTGAAAATTAGAGCAATGTGCGTTTAAGTGGATACCGGTTAAACGCGAAGAACATTGCGAAATCAAAGCACTTAGAGCGTTTCCCTATCCATTTGGATCATATCCGCATGAGTTGAAGTCGTTTCTTGCTTCTTCTGGGTTGATGAGATCGACGATCTTTCCGATTCTATCCCAGATGCCGCCTACGGTTCGTTCTGCCGCTTTTCGCAGAAGTGCCTTCAATTTGGAGAATGCCTTCTCGATAGGGTTGAAGTCGGGACTATTGGCGAGAGGAAGATCATCCGCGCCCAGTGGCCTTGATCATCGTGCGTGCGGCCTGTCGCTTGTGGCTGGACAGGTTATCGAGAACGACGATATCTCCTGTTGGGACCAGAACCTGGCCGACACCAGAACCTGGCCGACATAAGTCTCGAACCATTTGCTATTGATTGGCCTGCCGATGACCAGAGGCGCGACGTTTCCCGTACTCCGCAGGCCCGCGACGAGCGTCGTCGTTTCATCGACAAAGACGAGCCGCTCCGGACGAGTTCAAGTTGCACATCAAACCAGCTCTG
>JAVBRX010000182.1:0-7295 GCA_031547465.1 Microvirga sp.
AGATCGAGAATCGTCATCCCCGATTCGATATTGAGCGCCTGGATCATCTTCGCCATGACCATCGGTTGCAAAACCGTTCTGGCCTCGGGTTCGCCGGGGATCACCACAGCACGATCAACATAGGCGAGTGCCTCGCCGCCTTCGGGAACAAATCGCTCCCGCTCGACCCGGTCGACTGCCCGCAACAGCGGCAGGTCGGTGACGTCGAACGGGCGCAACTGGCTTTCGATCATGGAGCGGCGTGCGTGCGAAGTATCGAGCATGAGTGTGTCCCATGAAATGATTTGGAGGCCTCGCCCGGAATCGAACCGGGATAGAAGGATTTGCAGTCCTCTGCGTAACCACTCCGCCACGAGGCCTCACCAATACGCGGCGCAAGCTCCATAGCAGAGCGACGGGGCAAAGAGCAACCGGGAGTTTTTCTGCGAGTCACAAATAAGGGGTTGCAACGGACGAAAAGATTGGTATATCGCGGATCACTCCGATCCGCGATAGCTCAGTCGGTAGAGCAAGCGGCTGTTAACCGCTAGGTCGTAGGTTCGAGCCCTACTCGCGGAGCCAGTTTCCTGAGACATTTACGGCTTCAAGCTGTTGTTTCAGATACAGTCAAACCCCACTTGATGCAGGCATCAAGTGGGGTTTTGCTTTGGTGCAACGGATTTTTAGTCCGGACGGGGCGTCTTTTACCGAACCGAATGCTCTCAAATATCTCCAAGGAGGCGCATGTGATTGCCACCATTGAAAAAAGCGTCACGCTTCACGCCCCGATCAAACAGGTCTGGCACGCCATCGCCGATTCGTCCGAATTCGGGCGCTGGTTCATGGTGAAGATCGATGCCCCCTTTTCGCCCGGCAGCATTTCGCGTGGGCACATCACCTATCCCGGTTATGAGCATATTCCCTGGGAAGCCAGAATCGTACGGATGGATGAGCCGCACCTGTTTTCGTTCACATGGCACCCCTATGCCATCAATCCTGTGGTCAATTATGCACATGAGACGCCGACTCTGGTCGAATTTCGGCTGAAGACGATTGTGGACGGAACGCAAACGCATTTGACAATTGTCGAGTCCGGCTTCGACGCAGTTCCAGAGCATCGTCGGAACGAAGCCTGGCGGATGAACGAAAACGGATGGGGCAAACAGTTGGAGAATATCCGCGCCTATGTCGAAGCGTGAAAGATAAAAATATCGCGCAGAAGGTCGAGACTGCCTTCTGCGCGATATTAGAAGATAAAAACAGGTTCTCAGGTGCCGGGGGGGCGTTCCGCCTACCCTCTCAGTTCCTTCAAAACCTGTCCGATCGTCGGAGAAACGTCGCTCTTCGGCTCGCAATACATCTTGGCGATGAATTCCGGTTTGTTTCCGGTCGAATCGACGAACGACAGGGCAACGAACGATTTCGGCGGGCGGCCCATGGCATCGAGCGCACCGCAGATGACATTCGCCGTCATATGCCAATCGTTTTTCCCGGGCGGAACGTCCACCCACAGACTGATATCCTGAACCCAATAGGCAGTCTTGACGATTTTGAACAGCCTCGGCAGTTCAAAAGCGGATTTCTGCTGCCACCCTTGAAGCTGCAGCTTCGGCGGCTCGATTCGATCCGGCGTCTCCGCATGCACGGAAACAGACATCAACCCCAACAACACACATGAGAGTAACTTTCTCATCGTGAGACCTCTCGTAATCCTTACTGCCACGCATACGCCGACAACGGAACGCAACCGGGCATTAACCATGCTCGGTAACCATATTTCCGCAAACTGATTAATATTGATTTAAATCAGAGAAAAAACACGCACTTGCGCATGCTTGAGACAGAAAGCTCGGGGGACAGAAAGAAACGGACCTACCTATTGTCATCAGCAGCTTCAAGCCAGCATCGCAGTTCCGCCGCTACCTTTTCTGGGCGTTCAAGACTGGACAGATGCCCGCAATCCGGAACGATGGCGAGACGGGCGGCTGGAATCTGCTCGGCCATGGCGCGCGCGCCGTCGACAGGAGTGATCTGGTCACCGTCGCCGACGATCACCAGCGTCGGAACCACAATGTGCGGCAGATATACAAATGAGTCGGGCCGCGCCATGATCGCCCTCTGCTGGCGAATGAAAGCTTCCGCTCCGGTTTCGCGCATCATCTTGAAGACCAGGGTCTTCAGCACGGCATCGTTACAGCGGTCCGCATGGACCAGCCGTTCCCACATGCCTTCAAACAATGTCTCGTAGCCGCCTGTTTCCGCGGCGGCAATCGCCTGACGACGACGGTCCTTTGCCTCGGCATCGTCGGCTTTCGCGGAAGTGTCGACCAAAGCCAGCTTCGACACTCGCCCAGGCTCCTGGCGGAGTACCTCGAATGCCGCATATCCGCCCATCGACAACCCGACCAGGGCGAATCGCGGCGGTGCAGAGGCAAGGATGCGCTGCGCCATGGCAGGAAACGAATCGTCTTCCCGATGCTCGCCGACGATGACATCCCACCGGTCCGCAAGAGCCTCTATCTGCGGCCTGAACAGTTCAGCAGTCGCAGCGAGTGCCGGAATGAACAACACCGTTTCCCGTTCGTACATGCCCGCTCTCCTCAACCTGCCCAAGGCAAACTGCATTTAGAACAGAAAAGCCGCCTGCCCAAGCCCCGGTTTTGCATTGTCCCTGATTTCACATTCTCCGGCATTTAACCGGTTCCCTTGAATGGAGAATGTCCCGGCATCCAAGAATCCGATATTTCTCGATCCGATCACTCTTATATTGACAAGTATTACGCTTGTCCTATGGTCCATGTCACTGAAACCGGGCGCTTTCGTCCGGAAGCGGCGGTGTAGTGCGGCAGTTAAGCCGCGTATGATCGCGCCGCGCATAGCGGCCTTATCTTTCGCCGCCAAGAGAAACGGTTTTCTTCTCAATGTCATTCAACGAACTCGGCCTCAGCGACAAGGTTCTTCAAGCCGTTACGGCCTCGGGATATACCTCCCCCACTCCGATCCAAAGTCAGGCCATTCCCCATATCCTGGCCCGCCGGGATGTTTTGGGCATCGCCCAGACAGGTACGGGTAAGACGGCGGCATTTACGCTGCCGATGCTGACGATGCTGGAAACGGGCCGCGCACGCGCACGGATGCCGCGTACGCTGATTCTGGAGCCGACGCGCGAACTCGCCGCCCAGGTCGAAGAGAATTTCATTAAATACGGCGTCAACCATCGTCTTTCCGTCGCCCTCATCATCGGCGGCGTCTCTTTCGGCGATCAGGATGCCAAGCTCACCCGCGGCGTCGACGTGCTGATTGCCACGCCCGGGCGCCTGCTCGACCATTTCGAGCGTGGCAAGCTGCTTCTCACCGGCGTCGAACTCCTGGTGATCGACGAGGCCGACCGGATGCTCGACATGGGCTTCATCCCCGATATCGAACGCATCGCCAAGCTGGTGCCGTTCACCCGGCAGACACTGTTCTTCTCCGCCACCATGCCACCGGAAATCCAGCGGCTAGCGGATGCCTTCCTGCACAACCCGGTCAAGGTCGAGGTGGCGCGGGCTGCCTCCACTGCCGACACCATCACGCAGCGCCTCGTCGCCACGGGCAAGGAGGCGCACGAGAAGCGCGAGACCTTACGCGATCTCATTCGTAGCGCAAATGATCTCAACAACGCGATCATCTTCTGCAACCGCAAACGCGACATCGCCATTCTGCATCGCTCGTTGGTACGCCACGGCTTCAACGCGGTGGCGCTACATGGCGACATGGATCAGCGCGCCCGCATGGCGGCACTCGACGCCTTCCGCACCGGCGAGAGCAATCTGCTCGTCGCCTCCGATGTCGCCGCCCGCGGCCTCGATATCCCGGCGGTGAGCCATGTGTTCAACTACGACACGCCGCACCATTCGGAGGATTACGTTCACCGGATCGGTCGTACCGGACGCGCCGGACGCAACGGCTATTCCTTCACCCTCGTCACAGCGGGGGATGAAAAGGCGCTGGCCGAAATCGAGAAACTGATCAAGCAAGACATTGAATGGCAAGGGCCGACGCTGAGTGAATTGCCGTCGGGTAGCGGCCATTCCGAAACTTCGCGGCGAGCCTCCCGTGATCGGCGCGGCAGTGACCGGGCGGGAAAAGACCGCCGCAACGGCGAACGGCGCAGCGACGACCAGAAGCATCAGGACAAGCAAGCGACGGCGCGCACGAAAGACAAAGCGGAAAAGCTGGTTGCAACCCGTGAAAAACCTGCCGCTGACGCTCAGCAGGAAACAAAGCGCGATAGCAGGCAGAAACAGCGCCCCCCGCAGGATCAACATAGCCAACCGAGGGAGCAGCACCGCCGCCATGACCGCGACCGGGATAACGACCCACCGGTGATCGGCCTCGGCGACCATGTCCCCGCCTTTCTGCTGCGAGACCCATCCGCATCTCCGAAGAAGACGAAGTAACCAGCCGTCGCTGCTTATTCATCATCTTCCCGAACGCTGTTACGGCGCATGTGACGCGCGTGCAGGATAGGCGCACCTGCCCCAAGCAACATATTCTCTGCCCCGCACAAGGCCGATGCATATGATCGCCCTCCAACCGTTGCGGAGATCACAAAGCGGCAATATACTGCCCTAGAGGCAACTTTACATAAACATGAAACGCCCGGAGCTGGCACATGGTTCGCGACCGGGAGAATGGTAGCATCATGTTCGACTCCGCAAGACTCAAGCACAGCCTCGATAAGCAATCGTTCAAAGACATGGAACCACAACTGCGCGACGACCTGCTCGACGCACAGTTCGAACTGGTAGAACAGAAGCGCAAAACTTTGTTGATTCTACTCAACGGCCCCGATGGCGTCGGCAAGGGGCCAATGGCTACCCTTCTCTATCGCTGGTTAGACCCGCGTCATGTCCAGACCTTGGCTTATGATCGGCCAACCGACGATGAACGCCACCGCCCGAACATGTGGAAATACTGGCGCGATCTACCGGCACGCGGCGATGTCGGCATTGTCCTTGGTTCCTGGTATCACCAGACATTCGTGGACATGGTCAATAACAAGCACACAGAAGCCAGATTTTTGCAGAATCTCGAAAGCATCAATCGCTTTGAGGCAATGCTTGCCGCCGAAGGCGTGATCCTCCTGAAACTCTGGCTGCATATCGACACCGACGAAGCCCACAAGCGATTAAAAAAGGCCAAAAAAGGCAATGGTTTCAAGCGCCCGATCATTCTCGAATGGGCCGACATCGACACTCAGAAGGAGCGCCGCCGCCTAGCCGAAGCGGCAACCCTCGCCGCCCGTCAGACATCGACCGCCGTCGCGCCATGGCATGTCGTGCCTGCGGCAGATCCGGAATATTGCTCGGCGGCCATCGGTAAACTGCTGCTGGATACGCTTCAGGCCGCCAATGCACCAAGCTCTCCAACAGCGGCTCCAGCAAAACCACGAACCAAACTTCCTGCAACCAAACCCGCCGGACTGCCGCGTGTCAGTATCCTGTCATCGCTTAACCTATCGAAAGCGTTGCCTGACAATGATTACAAAACGCAGTTGAAGAAGCAGCAGGAACGGCTCAGTCTACTGACATCCGACGATAAATTCCGCAATGTCGGTCTCGTCTGTGCGTTCGAGGGCAATGATGCCGCCGGGAAAGGTGGTGCGATCCTGCGTTTACGCCAGGCACTCGACCTGCGTTCTTTCCGGGTAATCCCGGTTGCCGCTCCGAATGACGAGGAACGGGCGCGACCTTATCTGTGGCGCTTCTGGCGCAACATCCCCGCCCTTGGCCACGCGACGATCTTTGACCGCTCCTGGTATGGGCGGGTGCTGGTGGAGCGGGTGGAAGGTTTCTGCTCGCAGGCAGACTGGCAGCGCGCCTACGAGGAAATCAACGATTTCGAGGAAACCCTGCACCGGGCGCATTATGTGGTGGTGAAATTCTGGCTCGCCACCAGTCAGGAGGAACAGCTCAAGCGCTTCAAGGAACGGGAGAATACGCCCTTCAAACGCTTCAAGATCACCCCCGACGACTGGCGCAACCGGGAGAAATGGCCGCTATACGAAGCTGCCATCACCGACATGGTGGACCGCACCAGTTCGAAAGTCGCCCCCTGGACCCTCGTTGAGGCCGAGGACAAGAATTTCGCTCGCATCAAGGTGGTGAAAACCGTCGCCGACCGGTTGGAAGCGGCCCTGAAAGGCAAGCTCTGGAAAGAAGACTGAAACCCATTGCACTCCGGCGCGGAGCCATTTCCCCTGTATCCCACTCCGCGCCCGAGCCGAGCAATCCGGAAGCCCGGATCGAAACCACCTTGCCAGGTAACAAAAATGCCGGAACGGAAAACCTCACACCCCGCATTAAAAGGTTGACCACCGCCGTCATTCCCCCTATGTGCAAGGCTCAGCCTTTGGGAGCGCGTAGCTCAGCCGGTAGAGCATCTGACTTTTAATCAGGGGGTCCCGGGTTCGAATCCCGGCGCGCTCACCAATGTTTTCCTAGAAGGTTACAGCGTTACTGCCTAATCTAGATAGTAACGCTTTTTTCTAAGTTGCATCAATATTGTGATTTCCCCAACAAATGTTCCCCTCAAAGAAGCAAGAGGCGAGTGCGACGGCCAGGGTGACCATCAAACTTGATGATACAGTTTACTGAATTATCGGATTTTGTTAGGGACAGGACAATACTTTGAACTATTGAATATATCGCAAACTTAATGAGACTCGCCCTAGGAAAATTTATTTTTTAGTTAAAAATCTTAATACAGTTGCAAAACGATCTCTCTCACCATCGCAGAATAAAATTTTCCAGCTATAAATAACTACTCACTCCTCCCTCGCCCCGAAAACCAGATAACACAAACAGCAATCGTCGGCGTCGACGATGCAGCGTTCTGCTTTACCTGGTTTCGGCAGGTGAAGCGCACCTTCATCAAAATGTTGGCCGGAGGCCTCAAAGCCACCGTGCAGTACCAGCATCACCTGCCATCCGGCGATTTGCGGGATTTCGACGGCTTGCCCCTGCGCCAACCGCACCAGGACGGCACCGCTATTTTTGCCATGGGCTATGTCGGCGGTATCGATGCCGAGAGCGGTTTTGCGCCAGAGTAGCGATGCCGGATCGACTGCCAGATAGTCCGACAACGGGCGCGGCAATTCACTGCTGCATGGTTCCGTGGGTTTCCTGCTTAGAGAATTCCTGCACGGAGAATTCCCGTCTGCGGCTTCCCCAACCTCAAGCCCCATACCGGCGATCAGGCGCTCCAATGTATACCCCCGATCACGCAACGGCACCGGCGGCGCAGCTTCCAGGGCTTCGCCTTTGAGAAGC